>JAYRLJ010000155.1:0-7415 GCA_041905305.1 Hylemonella sp.
CGCCGCCATGATGCTGCCGCTGGCGCTGGGCATCCTCAGCCCGTTGGATGGGCGGCACGAGCGGCGGACGTATGCCTTCGTCCTGCTCGGCGTGGCGTACGCCGCCAGCATCGGCGGCATGGGAACCTTGGTGGGCTCGCCGCCGAACGCGATTGCAGCGCGGGCGGCCGGCATCGACTTTGCCGGCTGGCTGTGGATTGGGCTGCCGCTGGTGGCTGTGCTCATGCCCCTGATGGCGCTCGCGCTCTGGCTGGTGCTGCGCCCGCGGCTGAACCGACAGGTGCAGGTCGTCCTGGACGACGTACCTTGGACGTGGCCCCGCGTGCTCACCCTGGCCGTGTTTGCCCTGACGGCGCTGGGCTGGATGTTCGGTGCGGCGCCACTGCGGGCCATGGGCATCCAGAGCCCGGACACCTTTTTCGCTCTGGCGGCGACCGTGGCCGTGCTCATGCTGGGGCTGGCCAGCTGGCAGCAGGTCAGTGACCATACCGACTGGGGCGTGCTGCTGCTGTTTGGCGGTGGGCTGGCGTTGGGCGAGGTGCTGGGGCTGTCCGGTGCGTCGCTGGCGATGGGCCAGCAGGTGGCCCAGGCCTTGCACGGCACGAGCCCGTGGCTGATGCTGGCGGTCATCGCCGCCTTCATGGTGCTGCTGAGCGAGTTTGCCAGCAACACGGCGGCGGCCGCGTTGCTGGTGCCGGTGTTTGCCGCCATTGCGGCGCCCTTGGGATTACCCAGCGAGGCGCTGGTGGTGCTGGTGGCGTTGGCGGCATCCTGCGGCTTTGCGCTGCCGGTGGCCACACCGCCCAATGCCCTGGTCTACGGCACCGGCCAGATCCGGCAGCGCGACATGCTGCGCGCCGGCGGCGGGCTGGATGTGGTGTGCGTCCTGGTGCTGACCATCTGGGGGCTGCTGGCCTTGTCGCGTTGAGCCCCCTGGTGGCGGCAGCGATTTCCCGAGTGCCTGACGGGGTGACCCGGGATGATTAACATACGGCCCCGCGCGCGAACGCCAGTCGGCGTTTCACAGCGCAGCACATCACCAGACCTTCTTGTTTCAGGAACTATCGATACGGGTAAATAGCCATGTCAGCACGTGATCAGATGGAACTGGATGAGCCCATCGTTGTCACCATGCCGATCTTCAAGCCGGGTGACTGGGCCAACTACGACGGCCGGAGCTACCGGATCAAGCACACCGTCATCAGCAAGCGGGAACTCTTTGTCAATCTGGAGGGCATCCAGGAGCCGGTGCCGGCGCACCGGCTGCAGGTGCCCTGGACCCAGATGGCCGTGCGTCCCCGGCGTTCGTTTGCCGCCAGCACACGCGCCAGGTCGCTGGCAGGGCCGAAGCCGGAAAGCCTGCCCTGAGTTGCGCTGCTCAGGCCGGCACGGCCTGGGCCACCCGGTTGCGCCCCGTGTGCTTGACGCTGTAGAGCGCGTCGTCGGCCGCGATGATGAGCCTCTCCAGTGTCTGGCCAGGCTGCAACTGGGCTACGCCAAAGCTGGCCGTGATCTGGATGCGTTGAGTGTCCGGCGCGGTGAGCTCCAGCGCCTGCAGCGCACGGCGGATGCGTTCGGCAAAGTCGCTGGCCGTGGCGAGGTCAGTTTCCGGCAGTAGCATGATGAATTCTTCACCACCCCAGCGTGCCACGCAGTCACTGCCGCGCGTCAGCTGCGTCAGCGTTCGGCCCACCTGGACCAGCACCGCGTCACCCGTCGCATGGCCATGGCGGTCGTTGATGGTCTTGAAGAGGTCGATGTCGAGGATGACGGCCGACAGCGGGCGCTGGTGACGCAGCGCCACCTGGTAGGCGCTTTCGGCCTGCTCCAGAAAGCCGCGCCGGTTGGCCAGCTGCGTCAGCGCGTCGACGCGCGCATCGCGCTCGGCGTCGAGTCGCTTGTGGATCTGCACCCGGATGAACTGCACCAGGGCCAGTTGCAGCAGCAAGGCCTCGGCCATGGTGCCCATCTCCACACCGCGGTAGGTCCAGTCGTTGAGGGGCAACAGACCCCAGACGGAGAAGGTGGTGGCACACAGACCAACAGTCGCCGCCACGCCCGAAGCCAGGAAGTACCCGGCCGCCGTCTGCTTGCGTCGCCATGCGAGGGCACCAATCGGTACCAGTGCCACCGAGAAGGCCGCACTCACCAGGAAGGCGGAGTACACGGCGGTGGTGTGCCAGTCGAAGAGCACGGTCATCAGCATCCACGCCTTGAGAAGGAGGCAGGCCCAGCGGATGCCGCGTCCCAGCCGGGGGAGGGATCGGTCCAGGTCCAGGAACTCGCGCGCAAACTTCAGGCCTGCGCAGGCCGAGAAGGCCATCAGGACCAGGATCACATAGCGTTGGAAATAGGTCGCCTCCGGCCATAGCCAGGCCAGGCCGCGTCCGGTGTAGGCCAGGTTCAAGGCCACGAAGCTCAGCAGGTACAGCGCGTAATACAGGCTGTTGCGCCGGCCGAGGCCGAAGTACATGATCAGGTTCAGGACAGACAGCGCAGCGAGGAAACCATAAAGGAAACCGTAGCTCGCATGGACGAAGCGGGACTGCCGTGCCGCCGTCTCCGGCGTGAGCAGCTGCACCTTCACGATCAGCGGGTCCGGCGTGGCCAGGCGCAGCAGCACCTCGCTGCGTCCGGGCGGGAAGCGGTGCTCGAACACGTAACCCAGGCCGCTGTCCAGTCGTGCGGCGCCTGCCTGTGCGTCGCCGACTTGCCACCGGGTGGTCTCGCCCGTCGGTGACAGCACTTGCACCTCCAGCGCGTCGGTCCAGCTGGGCTCCACCGCCAGCAGCCGCACCAGCGGCTCGGCGGTCGGGTTGTCGACGGTGAAGTGCACCCACACCGGGCGGTGACCGAGGCCGAATCCCAGCACGTCGGTCGTGACAGCGTGCGCGTCGTCTAAGTCGAAAGCGGCCCGGGCTTCGGCTGCACTGAGGCGTTGGCCGGACTCGACCAGCAGGCGCATGTGTTGACCCAGCGGCTGCGCCGGGGGCGTCAGGGCGTCCACGGCATCGGCGGCGCGGGCCGTGGTGGCCAGGCCGAACACGATGGTCACCGCCAGGGCCGACAGGAGGTGCCGCACCATGGCCAGCACGGCCATGGCGTAAACCAGGCTGGCGGCGCCCATGGGCTTGGCAGATGTCCTCGGCGTCATCGATCCCTTTTACGCTTGCTTTTTGTTCAGGCGGGCCAAGGCGAGTGCTGCAGCCCAACACCGTCGTATTCTAGGTTGCGAGGGTGGTGTGCAGTCCCCCAGCCCGCAAATAAGAAACGGGGCCCGAAGGCCCCGTTGGTGTGCTGAGTATGTTTACATGCTGCTGTAGTTCGGTCCGCCACCGCCTTCAAAGCGCGAGCGCGGCAGGTCGTGTAGAGGAGGGTAGGCGCGCCACACTGGCATCGAATTTGAAGACGCTGACGGCGTGCATCAGATCCTGCGTCTGGGCCCGCAGGCTGGCAGCGGCCGCAGAGATTTCCTCCACCAGCGCTGCGTTCTGCTGCGTGGCCTGGTCCATTTGTGACACTGCCTGATCAACCTGCGCTACGCCGGCACTCTGTTCCGCGCTGGCGGCGCTGATCTCGCCCATGATGTCGGACACGCGGCGGATGCTGGCCACCACGTCGCTCATGGTGCTGCCGGCCTGGTCGACCAGGGCACTGCCCTGTTCCACGCGCTCGACGCTGGCGGTGATGAGCTGCTTGATCTCCTTGGCGGCTTCGGCGCTGCGGCTGGCCAGGCTGCGCACCTCGCTGGCCACGACGGCAAATCCGCGGCCCTGTTCGCCGGCGCGCGCGGCTTCCACCGCCGCATTGAGCGCCAGGATGTTGGTCTGGAAGGCAATGCCGTCGATCACGTTGATGATGTCCGCAATCCGCTGGCTCGAGTCGTTGATGCCTTTCATGGTGCCGACGACCTGGGCCACCACGTCGCCGCCCTGGACGGCCACCGTGCTGGCCTTGCGTGCCAGCTGGTTGGCCTGCTGGGCGCTCTCGGCGTTGTGCTTCACGGTGGCACTGAGTTGTTCCATCGAGGCGGCGGTCTGCTGCAGCGCACTGGCTTGGCTTTCGGTGCGTGCGCTCAGGTCCTGGTTGCCCTGGGCGATCTCGGCGCTGGCGGTGGCCACCGACTCCGAACCCTGCCGCACGGCCGATACCACCTGCACCAGGCTGTGCTGCATGCCCTGCAGCGCGGCCATCAGCTGCGCGGTCTCGTTGCTGCCCGTCACTTGTACCTGCAGGCCCAGGTTGCCCTCGGCTACGGAGCGGGCCACTACGATGGCTTCCTGGAGCGGCCGGGTGATGCTGCGCACGAAGGCGATGGCCAGGGTGATCGCCGCTGCCATGATGAGCAGGAGCACGCCCAGCGTCAGCACCATGTCCTGGCGCTCGGCGGCGACACGTGCATTGAGCTTCTGCACCAGCTGCTGCATGGCGACGGCGTTGAACTCGAACAGGCTGTCGATGGTGCGGGTGAACTCGTCGAAGTAGGCGGGCGCGGGCAGGGTCAGTTGGTCGGCCGAGATGAGCTCTTTGTTAGCCAGTGCCAAGGTCTTGCCGACGCGGGTCTTCAACTCGTCAAAGCGCGGGCCCAGTGTCGTCTGCAGGTGGGAGTCGATGCGAATCGCCTTGTCGAGGCTTCGGGTGGTGTCACCGTACAGCTCATTGACGCGCTGCTGCAGCGCGACCAGCGTGGCGCGGCCTTCCGGCGGCAGGTTTCCCTGGGTCAGAATGCCCGCGCCCTGTGCTCGCATCACGCCCAGCTTTTCGGCCAGGTGAGGAACGTGCACCAGCGTGCCCAGGATCAGGGCGCTGGTGTCTTCACCCGAGTCCTGGGCCAGGTTGTAGTCATCCAACAGGGTTTCACTCAGCAGCATCAGTGCGGCAATCAGGCGGGTGTGCTGCGGGGTACTCTCCGCCGCCGTGAGCTGCCGGCTGGCGACCGATTGTTCCAGGGTGGTCCAGCGTTTCTTGAGTTCGGCCCAGTCCGACAATGTTGCCGCTGTGCTGCCATGTGTCGTCAGATGCGTGTCCACTGACTGCATGGCATGGGTCAGTGCCGTGGCCACACCGGGCCGACGCGCAGCCAGGGTTTCGTTGCCGCTGAGCATGCCGGCCGACAGGCCGCGGTGTTGTTGCATGAGCTGCACCACCTTTTGCAACGCGATGACCGGCGCGGTACCTTCAGCCTCCTGCCGGCTCTTGGCTATGTTCTCCAGGGCGTTGTGGATGTACAGGGCCGCGGGGATGGCAGCCATCAGCAAGGCCAACAGGCCAAGAATCAAGAATTTGTGCGAAAGATGAAGGCGTTGGATGTGTGACATGGAAACTTCCCCCTGGGTGAACACGCTGACTGCGGGTGCAGCGGCAGGCTGCAGACGGGTCAGATGGCTTTGGGAGATGCAAGCGGCGTGCCACTCCTTTGGTGCGCACTTGCATCGGTTGGGGGCCGGGTGGTGCCCAGGGCTGGTGCCTGCGCTATCCGGATGCACCTGCCTGTCGCGTTCTCTGGCTATTCATGCACGAATACGTGCATGCTGGTCGTGGTGCACCGGAAAAGCCAACGGGGCCCGAAGGCCCCGTTGGTGTGCTGAGCATGTTTACATGCTGCTGTAGTTCGGCCCGCCACCGCCTTCGGGCGTGACCCATACGATGTTCTGCGTCGGGTCCTTGATATCGCAGGTCTTGCAGTGCACGCAGTTCTGCGCATTGATCTGCAGGCGGTCGCTGCCGTCGTCGTTCTTGACGAACTCGTACACGCCGGCCGGGCAGTAGCGGCTTTCGGGGCCGGCGTACTTGGCCAGGTTCACGTTCACCGGCACGCTGGCGTCCTTGAGCGTCAGGTGCGCCGGCTGGTTTTCTTCGTGGTTGGTGTTGCTGATGAACACGCTGGAGAGGCGGTCAAACGTGAGCTTGCCGTCCGGCTTCGGGTAGACGATCGGCTTGCACTCGGCGGCCGGCTTCAGGTAGGCATGGTCGGGCTTGTCGCGGCGCAGCGTCCACGGGATGTGGCCGCGCAGCACGAACTGCTCGAAGCCGTTCATCAGCGTGGCGACCGTCAGGCCCTTCTTGAACCAGCTCTTGAAGTTGCGCGACTTGTTGAGTTCGGTGTGCAGCCAGCTGGCCTCGAAGGCCTCGGGGTAGGCACTCAACTCGTCGTGCTGGCGGCCGGCCACCACGGCGTCATAGGCGGCCTCAGCGGCCAGCATGCCGGTCTTGATCGCGGCGTGGCTGCCCTTGATGCGGCTGACGTTCAGGTAGCCGGCATCGCAACCCACCAGCGCGCCGCCCGGGAACACGGTCTTGGGCAGGCTCATCAGGCCGCCGGCAGTGATGGCGCGCGCGCCGTAGGCCAGGCGCTTGCCCGTGACCTCGCCTTGGTCGTTCTCGAAGTACCAGCGGATGTTGGGGTGGGTCTTCCAGCGCTGGAACTCCTCGAAGGGGCTGAGGTAGGGGTTGCTGTAGTCCAGGCCCACCACGTAGCCAATGGCGACCTTGTTGTCTTCCAGGTGGTACATGAAGGCGCCACCGTAGGTGTTGTTGTCCATCGGCCAGCCGGCGGTGTGCATCACGAAGCCGGGGGTGTGGCGCGAGGGGTCGATCTCCCACAGTTCCTTGATGCCGATGCCGTAGGTCTGCGGATCACGGCCCTCGTCGAGCTTGAACTTGGCGATGAGCTGTTTGCCCAGGTGGCCGCGCGCACCCTCGGCGAACACCGTGTACTTGGCGTGCAGTTCCATGCCGAGCTGGAAGTTCTCGGTCGGCTCGCCGTCCTTGCCCACGCCCATGTTGCCGGTGGCCACACCCTTGACCGAGCCGTCCTCGTTGTACAGCACCTCCGCGGCAGTGAAACCGGGGAAGATCTCCACGCCCAGGCCTTCGGCCTGCTGGGCCAGCCAGCGCGTCAGGTTGCCCAGGCTGATGATGTAGTTGCCGTGGTTCTGCGCGCACTCGGGCAGGAACATGTTGGGGGTGCGGAAGGCGCCGGTCTCGCTCAGAAAGCTCCAGGCATCGTCGGTCACCGGCTGGTTCAGCGGGGCGCCGAGCTCCTTCCAGTTGGGGAACAGTTCGGTCAGGGCGCGCGGGTCCATGATGGCGCCCGACAGGATATGGGCGCCAGGCTCGCCGCCTTTTTCCAGCACCACGACCGAGACGTCCTGGCCCTTTTCGGCCGCCAACTGCTTCAGGCGGATGGCCATGGCCAGGCCCCCGGGGCCGCCGCCGACCACCACCACGTCGTATTCCATCGATTCGCGGGGACCGTACTGGGCCAGGATTTCTTCGTTCGTCATGGTGGCTTCTTTCTGATGAAGTCGCTTGATAATGAGGCCGGAATCTTAGAGGGTCAGTGCATTCCGGCCTGTCGAATGCGGGACTGATTTTAATTCGGTTCTGGAACAAAATCGAACGATCGTTCTATT
>JAYRLJ010000156.1:0-7398 GCA_041905305.1 Hylemonella sp.
AGGTGCGGCTCAACCCGTCGCCCGAGCCACCGGGGCTGTGGACGGCCGCGCAGCGCGCGGCGCTCGGCTTGCCGGCGCGCGAAACCCTGGAGGCCGCCTTGCGCGCCGCCTGGCAGCACGCCCTGCGGGCGCCGCAGGTGGACGTGCTGTGGCGCCGCGGCGATGACGGCGGGGAACCGCTGCAACCCAGCGCGCTGGTGCAGTTGCTGTGCCTGCAGGGGGGCAACGGCCTGGCAGCCGATCCGCGCGCGCTGCGCGAGGTGGTCCCGGCGCCGGTGCCCAAGCCGCTGCCGGCCGCGCCGCAACTCGGCGTGGCACGCCTGTCGGCCAGTGCCTACAACGACCTGCGCCACTGTCCCTACCGCTTCTTTGCCCTGCGCCAGCTGGGCCTCAAGGAGGTCGACGAGCTGGAGTTGGAAATCGACAAACGTGACTTCGGCCTTTGGCTGCACGCCGTGCTACAGCGTTTTCACGAGCAGCGCCAGACCGCGGGCGCGGACGATGCGGCCACCCAGCGCGAACTGATCGATGCCGCCGCGGCGCAGGTGACGCAGACCATGCGGCTGGCTGACGACGAATTCCTGCCTTTCCAGGCCGCCTGGCCGCGGGTGCGGGATGGCTACCTCGACTGGCTGGCCACGCATGAGGCGCAGGGCCTGCGCTTTGTGGAGGGCGAGCGCTGGCAGGAGCAACCTCTGGGTGCGCTCACGCTGGTGGGCCGGCTGGACCGCGTGGACCACGGCCCGGACGGCACGGCGATGGTGATCGACTACAAGACCGAGTCGCCCGCCGTGACGGCCAAGCGCATCAAGGACCCGTTCGAGGACACCCAGCTGGCCTTCTACGCCGCGTTGCTGCCGCATGACACGCTGCGTGCGGCCTACGTCAATGTGAGCGAGAAGGAGGGCAGCAAGACCTACGAGCAGCCCGACGTGGTGGCGGTGCGGGATGCGCTCATCGACGGCATCACGCACGATCTTCAGCGGATTGCTGCAGGTGCGCCCCTGCCGGCATTGGGCGAGGCCGAGGCGTGTGAGTTTTGTGCGGCGCGCGGCTTGTGCCGCAAGGACTTCTGGAATGAATAGCGCCCCCCCGTTACGCCTCACGTCGTGTAGCCGTCTCCCCCCTCCGGGGGCGCTCCCGGTGGCCCGGCAGAGCCGGTGCCACGGGAGCCCTGGGCTGGGAGCTTGGCTTGAGAGTTGTTGGAGGCGGCACTGATGCAGCTGGCCTACGAGCGCAACGGAGAGTCCATCGGCCGCGCAGACTTCTACCGCATCGCCTGTGACCCGCGCCGTAGCGTGGCGGTGGAGGCCTGTGCCGGTGCCGGCAAGACCTGGATGCTGGTCTCGCGCATCCTGCGGGCGCTGCTCGACGGCGCGGCGCCGCATGAGATCCTGGCCATCACCTTCACCAAGAAGGCTGCGGGCGAAATGCGCCAGCGCCTCAACGAGTGGCTGCAGGGTTTTTCCCAGGCCACGTCCGAGCAGCTCGAGCAAGAGCTGGTCATGCGCGGAATCGGCCTGCAGGCCGCACGGGAACTGCGTGAGCCGCTACGAAATCTGTATCAAACCCTGCTGGCTCAGGGCCGGCCGGTGCAGATCCGCACCTTCCACAGCTGGTTTGCCGCCTTGCTGCGCAATGCGCCGCTGTCGCTGCTCGACATGCTGGGCCTGCCGGCGGCCTATGAGTTGCTGGAGGATGACGCGCAGGCGGTGGCGCAGGTATGGCGGCCGTTCCACGCTCGTTTGTTGCGTGAACCCGAGGCGCTGGCCGACTACCGGGCGGTGGTGGCTACCTACGGCCGCTACCAGACGGAACGGGCGTTGGAGGCCGCGCTGCAGCGGCGCGTGGAGTTCCAGTTGGCCGACGCGCAGGGCGCCGTGCTGGCTTCGGTGCCGCATTTCAGCGCGCACTTCCTGGCATTTCAGGGCGTGGACGAACCGCGGGCCCTGCTGCTGGCCGACGGGCCGCTGCGCCAGCAACTGGTGCAGGCAGCGCAGATCCTGGGCCGCGCCAGCCAACCCAGCTTCAGCGCCAAGGGCAGCGAGCTGGAACAGGCGCTGACGCAAGGTGACGCCGACGGCGTGCTGGCCGCGCTGCTGACCAAGGAAGGTGGCGCGCGCAAGTTCGGCGACAAGGTGGTGGGCATCGAGCAGGTGCGCGCGGTGCAGGCCCAGTTGTTGGATGTGCTGGCCGCTCAGGCGCAGCACGAGGCGTGGTGCTACCAGCAGCGCATGACGCGCCTCACCCGGCTGCTGGTGGACGAGTTCGCCGCGCTCAAGCGCGAGCGTGGCTGGGTGGACATGAGCGATGTGGAGCGCGCCGCGCTGCAGCTGCTGTCCGACCCGGTGCTGGGCGGCTGGGTGCAGGAGCGGCTCGATGCCCGCACGCGCCACCTGCTGATCGACGAGTTCCAGGACACCAGCCCGCTGCAGTGGCAGGCGCTGCACGCCTGGCTCAGCGGCTACGCCGGCGCCGGCGGCGGTGCCGAGCCCCCCAGCCTGTTCATCGTTGGCGACCCCAAGCAGAGCATCTACCGCTTCCGCCGAGCCGAGCCGCAGGTCTTCATTGCCGCGCAGGCTTTCGTGCGCGATCTCGGTGGCGACCTGCTGAGCTGCGACCACACGCGCCGCAATGCACCCGCGGTGCTGGAGCTCGTCAACCAGGCCATGGGTACTGCGCAGGCGCAGGGCGAGTACGACAACTTCCGTCGCCACACCACCGAGTCACGTTATGCGGGCGGCGTGCTGGCGCTGCCGCAGATCGCGCGGCCCGACAAGCCGGACCGGGATGCGGACGCACCCGCGGGCTGGCGCGACAGCCTGACCACGCCGCGCGTCACGCCCGAGGAAACGCTGCGCACCCTGGAGTGCCGCCAGGCCGCGCACTGGCTGGCGGCGCAGATCGCCGCCGGTCTGCCGCCGAAGGACATCATGGTGTTGTCGCGCAAGCGCGACCGGCTGGCCGTGATGCAGGACGAGCTGCGCGTGCTCGGTATTCCCGCACAGCAGCCGGAAAAGTCTGACCTGGGTGCCGCGCCGGAGGTGCAGGACATCGTGGCCCTGCTCGATGCCCTGGTGTCGCCGGCGCACGACCTGTCGCTGGCACGCGCACTGAAGTCGCCACTGTTTGGCGTGGACGACGCCGACCTGGTGCAGCTGGCGCAGCATCAGCGCGAACTCAAGCGGCCGTGGTTTGATCTGCTACAAGAAACAGAGCTGCTGACGCCCACTCTGCAAGGGCTGGGTGCCATTTTGACCCGATGGCAAGGTTGGCTGGCCGCCTTGCCGCCGCACGACGCGCTCGACGCCATCTTCGTCGATGGCGATGTGCTGGCCCGCTTTGTGGCGGCAGCGCCGCCCACGCAGCGCGAGGCCGTGCTGTCCAATCTGCAGGCGCTGCTGGCGGCCGCCTTGCAGGTGGACGGCGCGCGCTACGCCACGCCCTATGCGCTGGTGCGCGCGCTCAAGGCAGGCGGTGTGCCGGCGCCCACGCTGGCCGATGCCGACGCGGTGCGCCTGCTCACGGTGCACGGTGCCAAGGGACTGGAGGCCGAACTGGTGCTGCTGCTTGACACCGACGCGCCAGCACCGAAGGCGCAGACCATGGGCGTGCTGCTGGACTGGCCGGGCGAGGCCGAGACTCCGCAGCGCTTCATCTTCCTGGCCAGCGAGAGCGCGGTGCCGCCCAGCGTGCAGCCGGCACTGGAGGTTGAGCGTCAAGCGCGCGCGCGCGAAGAACTCAACGCCCTGTATGTGGCGCTGACGCGCGCGCAGCGACGGTTGGTGCTGTCGTCGGTGCAGCCGCACCAGGCCAATGGCGCGAGCTGGTGGCAGCGTCTGCAGGCCCTTTGCACGCCGTTGGAGAAACCCTCGGTTTATGCCGCGGTGACCGGTGCGCCGGTTGGCGCGTTTAGGTTGCCAATTCTGCCGCCAGACCCTGTCGACCAAGTGCAAATTGCTATCAAAACAGAAGCAAAACAGACCACTGTCAAGGACACGCCGGAGTCGCGGATCGGCCAGGCCATGCACCGCCTGCTGGAATGGGCGGCGCTTGACGCGGCGGGCTGGGCGCCGCAACAGGTGCAGCGCGTGGCGGCCGAGTTCGGGCTGGAGCCGGCGCAGGCCGAGCAGGCCGCCGCGATGGCGCTGCGCATTCTGCAGGGCGAGGGTGCCTGGGCCTGGCGCGCCGCCGAGCTGAGCTGGCATGGCAACGAGGTACCGGTCACGCTGCAGGGCAGTGTGCGGCGCATCGACCGCTTGGTGCGCCGTTGCGATGGCAGCTGGTGGGTGCTGGACTACAAATCGGCTGTGCAACCGCAGGCGCGTGATGAGTTGCTGAACCAGCTGCGCAGCTACCGGCAGGCGGTGCAGGCGGCCTGCCCGGGTGAGCCGGTGCGGGCGGCCTTTCTGAGTGCAGCCGGGACTTTGGAAGAGATAGACGGATGAAGCACCCCCTGAGCCGCTGCGCGGCTCGATGCTCACGGCCAGAGGCCGTGGCCTTTCGGGCTGTCCACGCCTGCGCGGGCAGACTTGGAGCCGCAGCCCTCAGCCCCTCTCTCGCCTGCGGCGGGAGGGGGACGACGCCGATGGCCCGGCGCAGCCGGCTCCATGGCGCCCTAGGGTTGGGCGGTTTCATAACCTACGTGTCGCGCTTTGGCGCACGGAATGACTGATATGCAGAACAAGAAAGTGGCCGTGATCGGTGGTGGCCCGGCGGGTCTGATGGCGGCCGAGGTACTGGTGAACGCCGGTGTGGCGGTGGATTTGTACGACGCCATGCCCTCGGTTGGGCGCAAGTTTCTGCTGGCCGGCAAGGGCGGCATGAACCTGACGCACTCCGAGTCGGCCGACCGCTTTGCGGCGCGCTACGGCGAGCGGCGCGTGCAGATCGAAAGTCTGTTGCGCGACTTCGGCGCAGCCGAGCTGCGCCAGTGGGCGCAGGGGCTGGGGATCGAGACTTTCGTCGGCAGCTCGGGCCGCGTGTTCCCGACCGACATGAAGGCGGCGCCGCTACTGCGCGCCTGGCTCAACCGCCTGCGCCATCCCTTGTCGGGTGGGGCAGGCGTGCAGTTCCACATGCGGCACCGCTGGCTGGGCTGGACGGCAGACGGCCGCACGCTGCGCTTCGAGACGCCGCAGGGCGAGGTGCAGGTGGCGGCCGATGCCGTGGTGCTGGCGCTGGGCGGCGGCAGCTGGGCGCGGCTGGGCTCGAACGGTGCCTGGGTGCCGCTGCTGAGCGCGCGCGGTGTGGCGGTGGCGCCCTTGCTGCCGGCCAACTGTGGCTTTGACGTGGCCTTGCAGCCGGTCCTGCGGTCGGGTGACGCCGTGCCGGTGCAGGCGGTCACGGCGCCGACGCTGGGCTGGAGCCCGCATTTCGTCGAGCGCTTTGCCGGCCAGCCTTTCAAGACGGTGGCCATTGCGTTCACCAACGCGCAGGGCCAGACCTTCCAGCGCAAGGGCGAATTCGTGGCCACCGCCACCGGGGTGGAGGGCAGCCTGATCTACGCCGCCTCGGCGCTGCTGCGCGACGAGATCATCCGCAGCGGCCATGCCACGTTGCAGCTCGATCTGCTGCCCGACCTCACGCCCGAGCGCGTGCGGGCCGAGGTGGCGCACCCGCGCGGCGCCAAGTCGCTCTCCAGCCATCTCAAGAGCCGGCTCGGGCTGGACGGCATCAAGACGGCGGTGCTGTACGAGGTGCTGGGCAAGGACGGGATGCATGACCCGGCACAGTTGGCCGCCGCCATCAAGGCGCTGCCGCTGCGGCTGGTGGCAGCGCGACCGATTGACGAGGCCATCAGCAGTGCCGGTGGCGTGCTGTTTGAGGGGCTCAATGCCGACCTGATGTGCGAGGCGCTGCCGGGCGTGTTCTGCGCCGGCGAGATGCTGGACTGGGAAGCGCCGACCGGCGGCTACCTGCTGACCGCCTGCTTTGCCAGCGGCCGGCGCGCCGGGCAGGGGGCGCTGCGCTACCTGGCGGCTTGAGCCGCGAGCGGCCTCAGAGCTGGATCTGGTAGTCGTTGTGGCCGTTCGCGTTGGGCGGCAGCGGCACGGCACCGAAACGCCGGTAGATCGCGATGGCCTCGGCGTTGTGCGGTGAGACGTCTTCCAGCGTGAAGGTGCTGCACTGGCGGGCGCGTGCCGCACCGATCAGCATGCCGAGGACGGTGGTGCCATAGCCCTTGCGGCGAAACGCAGGCACGGTGACGATGTTGCTGAGCCGGAAGTCGCGGCCCTGCACCACACCCAGCCCTTCGAGCACTTCATGCTGGTCCACCGCCAGTTTCACCGTGTAGCTGGGGTTGGTGTCACCCCAGAAGTGCAGGTGAATCTCGATCCGGTTCAGGTCCATCGTCTTGCTGAACGGCCACATGCGATCTCCTGTGAGTATTGGTGGTTCCAGCAGACGTGGCGGGTGCCGGCGCCTGTCTGGATGCTGTTATTTGTCTATCTGCCACTCTTTTTGTTACGATCAATTCTAGTAATTGACCTTGCCACCATGAAACCGCTCCTGGCTCTCACCGCGCTCATGACCTGCCTTCCCGTCATGGCCAACAACTGGATTCCCCTGGCTGCCTCTGACAGCGGTGCCTACTTCGGGCTGGCCGGCTCCTATGAGGTCCGACGGAACAAGTCCCAGGAGCAAATCGTGGTCTGGACCGAGAAGTTCGAGGACAGGAGCACCTCACGGATTTCGCTGCAGAAACTGTACGTGAGAACGGCAGATTGCCTGAAGAAGCAGGGCAAGGGGGTTGTGGTCAATATGGACGGCGATTTCAAATATGAGTTCGATTTCATATTTGGCGCCGGCACTGTCGGCTCGGCGCGGGCGGAGACTCTTTGCGGCATCTTCCTGGACGACAGGCAGGAGGCCATCAAGAAGGGCATCTAGGACATCGACTGGCCCCGCCCCCGCGAGCCTTTGAGGCAAGAAAAAAGCCGCATGTCATGCGGCTTTTGCGTATGAGGTGACGGACCTGGATCCTGGCACTGACTCCACAGTTAGGGCTGCTTGGTTCCCCACCTGACCCGGTTGGCCGCTTCACCATGCAGGGAGGCCCGTCGCTTCATATTGTAAGGGCAGGGGGTGGAAGTTAAAGGGCCGCGGCGAAGAAAAAGTCGCCCGGGCCACACCTTAGAATCCTTGCATGTCCTACCTCGTGCTCGCTCGCAAGTACCGCCCCCGCAGCTTTGCTGAAATGGTGGGCCAGGAGCACGTGGTGCGGGCGCTGGGCAATGCGCTGCAGACGCAGCGCCTGCACCATGCCTACCTGTTCACCGGCACGCGCGGCGTGGGCAAGACCACGGTGTCGCGCATTCTGGCCAAGTCGCTCAACTGCACCGGGCCGGACGGGCAGGGCGGCATCACCGACCAGCCCTGTGGCGTGTGCCAGGC
>JAYRLJ010000157.1:0-7395 GCA_041905305.1 Hylemonella sp.
AGTTTGATGAGGCCGCACATGCAAGAGCAGTGGCAACACACCTCGGAACGGATCACACTGAGATGTATGTCACCGCACAAAACGCGTTGGACGTGGTGCCGCAGTTGCCGGGCATCTACAGCGAGCCATTTGCGGACTCCTCACAGATACCTACCTTTCTCCTTTCCAAGCTTACGCGGCAGCACGTCACCGTTGCACTTTCCGGTGATGGAGGCGACGAGCTTTTTGGGGGATACAACCGATATCAAGTCACAGCAAATACATGGCAGCGGCTTGCCAGCTTACCGTCACCGGTTCGCAGTGCGATCTCGAAACTGATCATTTGCATTCCCCCCGGTAGGTGGGATGGGCTGGCGCGTAGCTTGTGTTCCCTATTCATCGGGGCCGCGCGCTGGCCCCAATTCGGCGAAAAAATGCACAAGGGGGCGGGTGTGATGGCTAGCGCGGATCTTCCGGCGCTCTACACCGCCCTCTTGTCTCACTGGAACGATCCGGCAGATGTAGTCATTGGAGGCTTGGAGCCCTCTCCAGCCGTGGCAGCTGTCCTTGAAGAGCTCCAGGGGCTTAATGATGTCGAAAAGATGATGGCGCTTGACCTAATCGGGTACATGAACGACGACATCCTTACCAAAGTAGACCGTGCCGCCATGGCCGTATCGCTTGAGACGCGGGCTCCTCTGCTGGACCATAGAGTCGTAGAGTTCGCATGGAGCCTTCCCTTGAACATGAAACTTCGCGATGGCCAGACGAAGTGGTTACTGCGTCAGGTTCTCTACAGACACGTTCCAAAAGAATTGATTGAACGCCCAAAATCGGGCTTTGCGGTGCCGGTCGCGACGTGGCTCAGGGGCCCGCTGCGCGAGTGGGCGGAGGCACTGCTTGCGCCCGACCGGTTGCGCCGCGAGGGCTACCTACACCCCGAAGTGATCCGAAAAAAGTGGGCCGAGCATTTGAGTGGACGCCGTGACTGGCATGCACCTTTGTGGAACGTGCTGATGTTTCAAGCCTGGCTCGAAACGCATCATGGATAGCCAAGGCTCCTCCCAAGGACCAGGCCGGCGGCTGGTATACGTCGTCAACCACGCCGCATTCTTTGTGTCGCACAGGCTTCCCGTTGCGCGCGCGGCGGCGCAGCGGGGGTTTAAGGTTGGGCTTCTTACTGGCCAGGCTGGCAGCGCCTCGATGGAGCCGGATGCCGAAGCCACCTTGGCGGAAACTGCAATAGCGCACACGCGTGTTTCGTTTACCAGTTCCGGCTTGAACCCCTTGTCGGAACTGTTAGGCTTCGCGCAATTGGCGTGGCGCCTCCATACAATGCGGCCTGCCGTCGTTCATTGCGTTTCGCCCAAAGGTGTTCTTTACGGAGGCATCGCAGCACGCCTTGCTGGTTGTCGATGCCTGATACTTGCGGTCTCCGGTATGGGCTACGCCTTTACAGACGCCAAGCGCCCGAGCACGGTACGGTCTATCGTGAGCCTTGCCTACAGGTTCCTAGCGGGTTTGGCGTACGGTCATAGGAACAAGCGTGTCATCGTTCAAAACCTCGACGACGAGGCTGCAATCGTCAAATCCGGCTACGCCAGCCGCGAAGAAGTCCGCCTGATCCCTGGCTCTGGTGTGGATCTGACCGCCTTCGTCCACACCCCCATCGAGGCCAAGGAGCAGATTGTCCTTTTCCCCGCCCGCATGCTAGCTGACAAAGGCTTGCTGGAGTTGGTCAATGCGGCAAGGCTTCTGAAGGGCAAGGTTTCCGGTTGGCGGTTCTTTCTTGCTGGGGTGGCGGACTACCAGAACCCCAGCAGCATTTCGCGCCAGCAAATCCAGCAATGGCAGCAAGAGGGCCTCGTGGAGTGGCTGGGGCACGTGGCGGATATGGCGCCGGTGTTCGCGCGTGCAAGCATTGTCTGCCTGCCCTCTTACCGCGAAGGTATGCCCAAGGCCCTGCTGGAAGCCGCCGCCGCCGGCTGCGCTGTCGTCACGACCGATGTGACGGGTTGCCGTGAGGCGATCCTGCCCGGTGTCACGGGCGATCTCGTGCCGGTCCGGGATAGCCAAGCCTTGGCTCAGGCCTTGCTTCAGCTCATGAATGACACAGACCGGCGGCAGCGGTACGGCAAGGCCGGCCGCCAACTTGCGATCGAGCGGTTCGGCATAGAAGCCGTCGTCGATGCTACGCTGGCGATTTACGATGAACTTTTGAAGAATGAACGCCCTCCGGTCTGAGCCACTGGTTCTTGTCGAGCTGAACGAAGTCAACTTTGACATCGCGGCGCAGTACGTGGCCGCCGGTGATTTGCCCGCGTTTGGAAAACTGCTTGCCGGCAGTTCGGTTCGCACTTCGGCAGAAGAAAAGTACGAAGAGCTTGAGCCCTGGATCCAGTGGCCATCGATCCACAGCGGCCTGACGCGCCACGAACACGGCGTCTTCCGCCTCGGCGACATGGTCGGCACGCCCGTGCCGCAGATGTTCGAGCAGCTTGAACAGCGTGGGGTCAGTGTCGGGTGCGTGTCGCCGATGAACACCGAGAACCGCCTTCAGAACCCCGCCTACTTCCTTCCCGACCCCTGGACCAAGACGCCTTCCGATGGCTCGTGGTGGAGCCGGGCATTGACCGAGGCGGTGTCGCAGGTGGTCAATGACAATGCGCAGGCGCGCGTGGGCATAAAGAGCGCCGTTTCACTTGCACTGGGTCTTTTGCGTTTTGCCAGGCCGCGGCACTATGGCCTGTATCTGAACCTGATCGCACGCAGCCGCGGCGCGCCGTGGCGTAAGGCGCTGGTGCTGGATTTGCTGCTGCATGATCTGCACATGCGGCTCTTCGCCAAGCATCGGCCAGCTTTCTCCACGCTTTTCCTGAACGCTGGCGCGCATATCCAGCATCACTACTTCTTCAACGCTGCGCCCATCAAGGCCCAGTCGACTTTGCGCAACCCCAGTTGGTATGTGTCCGACGATGCCGACCCGGTGGCGGAGATGCTGCAGGTATATGACAGGATTCTGGGCGACTACCTGCACCTGCCGGGGGTGAGCCTGCTGATTGCCACGGGCTTGTCTCAGCAGCCGTATGACCGTGTGAAGTTCTACTACCGGCTCAAGGACCACGCGAGCTTTCTGCAATTGCTGGACATCCCGTTCCGCGCAGTGCTACCGCGCATGACGCGGGATTTCCTTGTGGAATTTGCATCCGCAGAGCAAGCGCTGGCCGCCCAGCAACGCCTGGAGCAAGTGCGCATCGCCGGCACCGGCCAGGCGCTCTTTGGCGATATCGACAACCGTGGTGACAGTCTTTTCGTCACGCTCACCTACCCCAGCGAAATCGATGAGTCGGTGATGTTTGAGGTGAATGGGCGCAGCCACCCGCTGGCGCCGCACGTTGCCTTCGTAGCCATCAAGAATGGCATGCATCAATCCAAGGGGTTTGCATTCTTCACGCCTGGTCTCGCGCCCTACGCGCCAGCCGACGGGCAGCATGTCAAAGAGCTCTACTCCACAGTCATGAACTTCTTTGGCGCGGACCAAAGTTCAACGGCAGCTAGGCCCAGACCATAGGAATAAACGGCTGCAGCCCGCATGAATATTGCGTAAGGCGCTATCATTTTTATAGTGAACAGCCAGCAGCCAAGTTACCGGCAGCATCGGTTTCGGGCGCCGACTTGACTTACCTGACTCTGCCCCCAACCAAAGGCCTGAAATAGCAGCAGGCAGCCTCCATGCCCCCACCCATACCCCCGCACTTGAATCAGCCTTGATTCCGGTGCATCCTGTGGCTGTGGCATCCCCCACACCCGCAGGAGCCCCCCATGCGCACCCTCCCCCGCCTCTGGCTCGCCTTCTTTTCCACCTCGCTGCTGGCGCTGGCCCACGCAGCCACCCCACAGCCCCCCGCCGCCCAAGCGGTGATTGACGCGCTCACCCGGGCCAACGCGGCGGTGGTGGGCGTGCAGGTGCGCGCGGCGGACGGCGCCCGCTCGGCCGAGACGCTGGGGCGCGAGCGCAGCGGCTCGGGCGCGGTGATCGGGCCTGACGGGCTGATTTTGACCATCGGCTACCTGCTGCTGGAGGCAGACTCGGTGCAGGTGGTCACGCAAGACAACAAGACGCTGCCGGCCCGCCCGGTGGCCTATGACCTGGCCACCGGCTTTGGCCTGCTGCGCCCGCTGCTGCCCCTGCGCGGCGTGGCGCCGGTGCCGCTGGGCAGCCTGAAAGACGCCGCCACGGGTGATGCACTGATGGCCGCCACCGGCGGGGAGGACGGCGACGTGGCCATGACGCAGCTGGTCAGCAAGCGGCCCTTTTCCGGCTATTGGGAATACCACATCGAGGCCGCGCTGTTCACCAGCCCGCCCATTGGCGACCACAGCGGCGCGCCGCTGTTCAACCAGCGCGGCGAGCTGCTGGGCATTGGCAGCCTGTTTGTGATGGATGCGCTGGGGCAGAACACACGCCTGCCCGGCAACATGTTTGTGCCGGTGGATTTGCTCAAGCCCATTCTGGGCGAACTGCAGCAAACCGGCACCAGCAAGCTCAGCCGCCGGCCCTGGCTGGGCCTCACCTCCAGCGAGCAAGGCGGCCGCGTGAGCGTGCTGCGCGTCAACAAGGACAGCCCCGCCCAGGCCGCCGGCCTGCAGCCGGGCGATGTGGTGCTGGCGGTGGACGGCGCCAAGGTGGCCACGCTGGAGGCGTTTTACAAGCAGGTGTGGCAGCACGCCAACCCGGATGACGAAATCACCCTCACGGTGCTGCAGGGGGCAGAGGTCAAAACCATCAAGCTCAAGGCGGTGGACCGCATGAGCACGATGATGAAGCCGGCCGGGATTTAACTTCCGGCCACAAACAGCTACGCGTTTGTCGCCCGGCGCTTTGGGGAAGGTCTGATATTGCGGAATCAGCCGGAACATGGTGAGAGATTCCGTCCAGAGCCCTGGGTACATGCAAAAATGGACTGTAGCCCTTGCAGATACTGCGTGAAGCGCTACTAAATTTATAGCAACTGGGGTTCACTTTCTTCCGTAGCTGTCTTCCAGCCGCACGATATCGTCTTCACCAAGGTAGCTGCCGGACTGCACCTCGATGATCTCCAGCGCCATGGTGCCGGGGTTGGCCAGGCGGTGCACCTCGCCCAGCGGGATGTAGGTGGACTGGTTCTCGGTGAGGATCAGGGTCTTGTCGCCATGGGTGATCTCGGCCGTGCCCTTCACCACCACCCAATGTTCCGCGCGGTGGTGGTGCATTTGGAGGCTGAGGCTGGCCTTGGGCTTGACCATGATGCGCTTGACCTTGAAGCGGGGGCCTTCGTCGATGCTGTCGTACCAGCCCCAGGGGCGGTGCACCTTGCGGTGGCTGGCCAGCTCGGGCCGCCCGGCGGCGGTGAGGGCGGCCACAGCGGTTTTCACGTCCTGGCTGTTGGCGCGGTCGGCCACCAGCACGGCGTCGGGCGTTTCCACCACGATCAAGTCGCGCACGCCCACCAGGCACACCAGCCGGCTGCTGGCATGCACCAGGTTGCCCTGGCTGCCGGTGGTGAGCACGTCGCCCAGCGGGGCGTTGCCGTCGCCGTCTTTGGGCAGGGCTTGCCACACGGCGTCCCAGGCGCCGAGGTCGCTCCAGCCAGCGTCCAGCGGCACCATCTTGAGCGCAGGCAGCCCGGCAGCCGCCGGGCCGCGTGCGGCCAGCGGCTCCATGACCGCGTGATCGATCGAGATGCCTGCGATGGCATTGAACTCGGCCTGGCCCGGTCGCACGAATGCCGCGTCCAGCGCGGGGCTGCGCGGGTCGTGCGTGCGCGCGTCCCAGGCAGCGCGGGTGGCCTGCGCCACGGCGGGGCACAGCTGCGCCAAGGCCTGCAGCCAGACCGAGGCCTTGAGAACGAACATGCCTGAATTCCAGTAGTGGCCGCCGGCGTCCAGGTAGCTTTGGGCGGTGGCGGCGTCGGGCTTTTCAAAGAAGCGCTCCACCGGCTGCGCCGGCGCCTGCGACGCGCCCGCAGCGGCGCTCCGCGCCACTCGGATGTAGCCGTAGCCCGACTCCGGCCGATCGGGCACCACGCCAAATATCACCACGGCGCCGGCCTGCGCCTCGGCAATGGCGGCTTGCATGGAGCGGGCAAAGGCGGGCTCGTCGGCGATGGTCTGGTCCGCCGGGGTGACCAGCAGCACCGGGTCGTCGCCCGCTTCCAGGCAAGCCAGGGCGGCCAGCGTCAGCGCCGGGGCGGTGTTGCGCCCGGCCGGCTCCAGCAGGGCGGCACCCAGCAGAATGCCCGCCTCGCGCAGCTGCTCCGCCGCCAGGAAGCGGTGCTCGTCGTTGGTGACCACCAGCGGCGCCGACACCGGCACGCCCACAGCCGACAGCCCGGCCAGGCGGCGCGCGGCCAGCTGGAACAGGCTTTCGTTGCCGGTAAGGCACAGGAACTGTTTGGGAAAGCCGGCGCGCGACAGCGGCCACAGCCGCGTGCCCGAGCCCCCGCACAGGATCACCGGGGTCACCGCCTTCTGGCTTGCATTTTGAGTGCTCAATTCAGCTCCAGCCCGCATCCATGCTGCATTTATTGCTATTAACTTTATAGCAGGCCTGTGGCTGGCGTCGGGTACCGCAACACCAGCCGCAATTCCTGCTTCAGCCGCGTATTGTCCAGCCGCCGGGATTCGCTCATGAAGCTCAGCAACATCAGCGGCAGCGCGTCCTGCGCGGTGCTGCGCGGCACGCGAGGCGGGCGCGGCAGGCCGTACAGGTCGGCCGCCAGGTCAAAGTAGTCGCCCATCTTGAGCTGGCTGTCGTCGTTGACGTTGTACACGCGCTGCGGGCGGCCGCGCCACAGCGCCGCCACGCAGGCGCGCGCCAGGTCGTCGGCATGGATATGGTTGGTGTACACGTCGTCGGGCGCAGCCAGCACGGGCGTGCCCTTGAGGAGGCGCGCCCGCGGCGTGCCGCCTTCGCGGTCGGGCGCGTAAATGCCGGGGATGCGCAGGATGCTGGCGCGCACGCCGCTCAGGCAGGCGCGGCCCAGGTGACGCACCAGCGCCTCGGCGTCGACCCGGCGCTGGGCGCGCGGGGTGCTGGCCTTCAGGGCCGCGGTTTCGTTCACCCAGGCGCCTGCGCAGTCGCCATACACGCCGCTGGTGGAGCCATACACCAGCGCGGCGGGCGGGCTGCGCCGGCGCAGCGCCTGCGTCAGCGCGCGGGTGCGCGGGTCCAGCCACCAGGCGGGGCGGCTGCCCTGCTCGCTGCCCGGCGGCGGCGCCAGGTGCAGCACGCGCGTGCCCAACCCGGCCAGCCGGCGCAGGGTGGCGGGTGCGTCCAGGTTGCCGGCCAGCGGCGTGATGCCCTGCGCGCGCAGGGCAGGCACCCGCGCGGGCGAAGACGTGAGCGCCAGCACGCGCAGGCGCGGCGCCAGCAGC
>JAYRLJ010000158.1:0-7375 GCA_041905305.1 Hylemonella sp.
CGACCGCAGGCCACCATCGGCATACCAGCCGTTGACCACGGCGTCGGCGCCGAACAGCCCCTCGGCGGTTTCACGCAGGGACGCACCAGCCAGGTTAATGTGGAAATAGACACTCATCCGAAAACGCCGCGACCCGCCGTGTGAAGAAGACAGCGTTTGTGCATGGTAGCAGCCTTATTTCCATCATCCAGGGTGAACCGCAAGGGTCATGACAGTTAGCGTCGAGTGCCTGCAAGGTGTGCAGCTCCTGCAGCGCGGTCGGCGAAGGCCGTGGCCGAGCCGCTGCCGCGGGCGTGTCTTCGGCCGCACCGGCCAGCTTGCCCAGTTCGGCTTGAAGCATGCAATGACGCGCGCAAGGCATGTCGCACGACCGGATGGCGTAGACGTAGGCCATACCATCCTCCAAGCCCGGCGCCAACGTCAGGCGCAGGCAGCAGCCAGGCCAACGCGCAGCAAGCGTCAGGCGTTGGCCATCGTGGACCAGGTGCTTGTATCCGGGAATGCGCCACAGCTCGAATGCGACGGCATCCGGTGGTGGGTCGATGTCCGGGTGCAACTGCGCTGTGCAGGGATGGCCAGCAAACCAGGCCGGATGCGCGTCACGCGCATCCAAGGCCGGGTCTTCCAGCACGCGCAGTCCCCAACCATGGGCGGCTTCTGGTTGCCGGTGACGGCGCAGCCAGTCGCGGCGGTAGTCTGGATGGCGGCGCAAATACTCCCAGGCCAGTGCCAGGTCATCCAGATGCAGTACGTAGAGATACGCGGCAGTGGGATACCAGGGTTCGGCGCTTTGATCGGCCATGAAGCAACCTCCTGTTGTCAGGGATCGTCGCCACGTCGGCACGCTGGAGCTACGCCATCAATACCTCAACGCGCGCTCAACAAAGGGTTACACTCAAGCTGTAACGAGCAGTGTCAAGACGAATTGGCTCCGAAGGCTTACGTGAATCGTCCGAATGCGACGGCCGCGCAGCCCGGAATTGGGGCGCAGCACCGGACACCCTGCCGCAAGCCGCACCAGGCATCATGCCCAATTGGGTCAGGATGCACCGCGTTGGCGCAAGAGCGGTGATTCAGATTGCCAATGTCATAACTCAGACCGAAAAAGACACAGTGCGGCGCAATGGCCTGTGTCTGGATGGCTCACCGCAGCGGGGCCACGTGGCTTGATCAGTCGGGGATCGAGCCATCGCGCTGTGCCAGTCGGACGTATTCCGATAACGGTCGCAATGCTCGGAAATACAGATCGCGTTGGATGGGCTGCTGACGCGGCCCGACGATGCCTGCCAGGTCGGACAGCTTGACCATCCCCAACTCCGGCATACCGATGCCGAGGTCGATGAGGCCCCAGGCCGTATCGCCGTCGGCCGGGTCCAGCGAAGCCAGCAACCAGGTTGCGTGCGCATCCGGCGCGAACAGCCGCACCACGGGCAGTGGGTCGATGCTCCGACCAGCCGCGCGCGCCTCGCCATTGGCGAGCAATTGCGCTCGCTGGTCGGCGGTGGTGAGCGGCTGGGTCATGGTCAGGAACCCTACGGAACCATTGATACACGGAAAAGCCTTTCCGCGAAAGCGTGGAACCACCGAACCGGATGTGCGCATTCGTGCGCAAACACGGAAGTGCAGGCCATCGAATCCGTACACGCACGGAAACGGAAAAGCGGAATTGCGCGGGTCAGTGAAGGCACGGATACGGCTTCCCGGTTCTGCCGAAATCCGCAGATACGGATTTCCGTAAAGGCACAGAAGCAGGCAGAACCACGGCTAATGAGTTAAAGATAACGTGGTTTTCATTGTCTCAAAACAGGACGCTTCTGTCCATGCAGAAGCGATCCGTCCAGGCTGGCCGTCCGGCAGGTGCCACCACCTTCGATGCCGAACTGGCGCAAGCCTTTGGCGCGGCGGTGCGTGCGCTACGCTCGGAGCAGGGCATGGCCCAGGAGGCGCTGGCGCACCGCGCGGGCATTGAGCGCTCGCACATGGGCAAGATTGAGCGCGGCGAGCACATCCCCTCGCTGCCGCTGATCTTCAAGATCGCGACAGCGCTGGAATGCGGTGCGACCGACCTGATGGCCGCGACCGAAGCCCAACTGGGTTCGGCCGGGGCCTGAGACTGCAGGCTCGGCCTGCAGCAGCGATCCCGCCAGGACGGCGGGATCGAACCGGCTGTCAGGCCGTGGGCTTGCTGCGCGACCAGATCAGGTTGTGCGTGCCGTCTTCTTCCTCGATCAGGCGGGCGTAGATGGTGGCCGGGAACGAGGGGTCGTCCAGCGTCACCGAGAGGTAGGGGCGTTCGGACTGGCTGACCTTCTTCCAGGCGGCGCCGATGTCGTAGCCGGTGCCGGCCTGGATGCGGTAGTCGGGGGCGTTCTCGCTGCCCTTGTCGTTGCGCACGAACTTGACCTTGACGTTGAGCGTGAGGGTGCGAACGGTGCCGATGTAGCCGTCGTTCTGAGCGGTGAAGGTGCCGATGTTGGCCATGATGATTTCCTTTCGGGTTGCCAAGGTCGCGCCCATCGCGTCCTTGTTGTGATCCGGCCGGCGGGGGACGGGCGGGCCGCACCCCGCAGCGCAGCGCAGGGGCCGCAACAGCGTGGAGAACCGGCAGGCACGGGAAATTTGCCTCGCGAGGAATCCGCGCAGCGGAGGGGAAATTTCTTGGGCCGTACGGTTGCGGCCATCAAGCCCGAGGCGCAGCCGCGACCCCGCCAGGATTCACGACCAGACAAGGACGCCTGGGACGCACCTGTCCCGAAAGGCCTCATGGCCGAGCACGTTCACCACGCCCGCGGTGATACTTCAGTGGCCATCACCCTTGCGCCATTGGTCAGAGTCGCAACGATGCGAGAAGCCACTGCAGCATCCATCCGGTGCCTCGCATTGCGCGTCGCCTGCCAGGTTCGACCAGGACGAAGCCAACACCTTGCGGTCTGTGACACCACCCAGCGATCTGCCCGCCAGCGTGAGGGAAGACGGCATGCCAGGCAACCCAGCGCAGCGAGCAAGGGCGTAGCACCCGGCTCGCACGGCAAGGTGACGCAGGGCCGGATGTCGGAGCACGAACGCCTCAAGCCCGCTCTGGCAAGCGCAGCGCGCAGGCGTGAAGGATCGAAGCCGAAGGGCCGTGACGGCCATGACGGCACGGGGCGCAGCCCGAGAGCCTGGCGGCGCTGGGCGCCGACACGCACACCTTGGGATGCACCGCAGCCAAGGTCACATGAAGAAGCTGCCTTGGTCCGAGTAGCCCTTGGTGTCGATTTTCAGTTGAGCCAGCCAGGGCTGAACCGCCCGCTTGCAGGAAAAGTCCTCACCGCCGTCCTGTATCCAGGCCCCCAGGCGCCGCTCCACCCACGCGTGTGCATGGGTGTCGCCATCGCGCAGACCATTGAATCGGTCGGGCTCAATGCCCTCATGCCGCGGATCGAGCACCACGTTGATCGACAGCTCGTCGCCGCTGATGGCGTCCACACTGGCCACGGCCGCATGGCCGTCCTCAAGCCCAAAGCGGTAAATGTGCCGCTTGCAGCGCTGGCTGTGTGGATCACTGCCCGGCCACCAGTTGTCGCTGGGCTCCAGGCCGAACAGGCGCTGCTCCAGCCCAGCATTGATGGCAGCGACCACCAGGTTGCGCCAGCCCATCCAACGCGCACTGCGCTTCTTTCTCAACGGGAAGTTGCGGAACGGAGAATACGAGTGCTCGAACTCTGGGACCAGACGCAGATCCCCTGTGGCGTTGTAGCCCAGCTCCTGGAGTCGCCGCACCATGCGCGCATTGCTGGGCTTGGGGACCTCGACGGTGGCACGACCGGCCAGTGCAGCGCGCAGCGCCGCATGCGTCTTGAAGCCAAGCGCTGAAGCGAGGGCTTCACTGAGATGAGAGGACGAGACACCGCTGACGAGGTGCTGGGCACTGTGCTTGAGATTGCGCACGGCCGCAGCGGAGACGAAGAAAGTCGAATCAGACATGCCAAATTCCTTTGTGCACGGTCGATGACTGCCGATTACGCATCGACCGGAGGAATGGACACGGTCTGCGATCAGGGAAGGGAAGCGAGTAACGTCGTTTAACCCGGCAGCAGGTTCAGCGTGACGCGGCTGTATCGACATTTTATGCGCTGACGCCGACAGCGTTGGCAGGAAGCGCCCGCGCAAGCCCTTGCGCGCCGCCACGCCGCCTGATCGAAGACGGCGGCGTGGCGATTTTCTGAGGCCTCGTTCAGCCCATGCCGCGCGCGCTTAAGCCGGAAACGACAAGGCCCCGGACGGAAAGCGCCGGGGCCTTGCAATGCTCTGCGGACGTGTCAGCGTCAATCGTCAGCCGTTTCCGTCCCGGTGCGTTCCACCGTTTGGTGCTTCACGACCGAACACGGCGGGCATCCACCCGCTGCCCTCGGCCAGGCGCTCGGCTTCCTGCGCAATCTCGGCCTTCTTGAGCTTGGACAGCCGGGGTACCTCATTCGGCGCGAACTGCGCTACCGCATCCAGGATCGCGGCCTTGGGCACGTGCTGGAAATAGCTGTCCGCCGTGGGCTTCCACCATGCGGCCATGTCCAGGCCCAGCGCCCGAGTCAGTTCGGCGCCGGGCTGGCAGGCGGTGGCGCGGGGCGTCACCACGTCCACCGCCGGGGCGGTGCACAGCGCCAGCAGTTGCACCAGTTCTTCCTGGGGCATGGACAGCAGAACGGTGAACAGTTCGCCCGGTTCTTGCGGCAGCTTGTCGGCCCAGGTCTGCCGCAGCTCGCGCAGCGCGAGCACGGCGGGCGACTCGGGCCAGTCGGGTGCCAGGTCTTCCAGCCGATCACGCAGGCTCAGGCGCAAGCCCAGGGGCAGGGCGTTGCGATAGCCGCCCTGCAGGGCCTGTTGCACCATGGCATGAACCAGCGCAGCCAGCGCCACCTGCGGATGGCGCGCGAGTTCGATCTGCAGGGCAGCGGTGTGGTGCGCGCTCAGGCGCTGCGCCAGCCGGTCGGACAGGTGTTCGACGCTGTGCGGCGTGTCGCCCGTGGTTGATCCGCCCGAATCGCTGCCATCGTCGCCAGGGGTTTGGCCGTTGGCGGCGCGTTGCCGCGCAGCGTCCAGCGCGCGCAGGGCCTTGGCTTCGGCTTCGCGCAACAGTCCTCGATGGATCAGGGGCTGCCCCTCACGGTCCACCGTGACGATGGCCCCGGCCATGGCCCTGACCTCGGGCGCGTGGCCGCTCAGTTGGGACTGCACAGCTTCCAGCTCGACCGCCAGGGCTTCGCGGCGCTGGTGCAGGGTTTCGGCCTTGTCCTCGTCGTCGGCGTCGTAGGCTTCTTCGAGCGCGGCATCGGTGCGGGCGATGCGGCCTTGCAGCACCTCCATGCGCCGGGACTCGCGCGCCGTGGGTTCGCGGCGCTGACGCGGCGCGCTCTGGAACGCCTGCCGCTCGGCTGGGCTCAGGTGCGGCACCGCCTCCACCCAGGCCCAGCCCTCAGCACGAACGGGTTCGGCCAGCGATTCCAGCTTGTCGCGCACCAGCCGTTCCAGCAGCGCGGCATCGGTCAGGGTGGTGCCGGTGGCCTCGTCATCGACGAACAGGTCGCGGCGGATGCCACCACCGGCGGCGGTGTAGGCGTCCAGCCCGACGAAGCGAACCAGCGCATGGTCGGCGCCGATTTCCCGCTCGGTCAGGCGCTGGCGCAGCGCGCCCGGGCGGCGCGGCCCGTCGGGTGCATCATAGAACGCGGCTTCCTGGGCGGCGTGGTCATCGGTGACGGCCAGCGCCATCAACTGGTCCAGGCTGAGGGCGTCGGCGCGGTAGTCGGCCATCAGGCGGGGCGAGACGTTGGCGAGCTTGAGGCGGCGCTGCACCACCAGCGGCGTGACGCCGAAGTCGGCCGCGATGTCTTCCACCGGGCGCCCCTCGGCGACCAGGGCGGCAAAGGCCTCGAACTGGTCGGCGGGGTGCATGGCCTCGCGCTGCACGTTCTCGGTCAGGCTGGCGGTGCGTGCGCTGCCGTCGGCCACCAGCAGGCAGGGCACATCCCAATCCTTGGCGACGCGGCGCTTCTTGGCCAGCAGCTTGAGGGCCGCGAAGCGGCGGCCTCCGGCCACCACCTCGTAATGCCGGTTGTCCGCCGCCTGGGTCACGGTGAGGTTCTGCAGCAGACCCACGCGCTCGATGCTGGCGGCCAGCGCTTCGATGGACGGGCCCGCCGTCTTGCGCACGTTGCGGCGCGACGGGCGCAGCCGAGACAGCGGCACAAGCAGCATCTGCTGCGAGGGCTGGGCGGGCACCTGCGGTGCGGGAATGGCGTGCAAGGCCTGGGCTTCGGGATGGGTGAGTGCGTTCATGGTGAAACTCCTGTCGGTTGAGATGCGAAACGGGGTGAGTGATGAGGGGAGGGCGGCGGCAGGGCCAGTCCCTGCTCGCCGCCATGGTTCGGGTTCAGGCCTTGAGCTGGCGCATGCCATCGGCCAGCAGCCACAGGGCGCGGTTCAGGCGCAGGTTCTGGTCGATGCCCTGCACGGGGCGGGTGCTCTGGCGCCGCCCGTTGGCGCTGCGGCCGGTCAGACCTCCCTTGATCAGGTTTTCCTGGGTGCGGTTGAACACGCTCCACAGGTCGCGCCGCTCGTCGTCGTGGCGGCGGGGCATCAGAATTTGCGATTCGGTGACGGGCGGCGCCTTCTCGGCGTCGTCGTACTTGAGGGCCAGCGCGGCCCGCGCGAATACCTCGGATTCGCCCGCGTCCAGCGCCACGGCCTGCATGGCCTCGCGCGATTCCTGCGCCTGCCCGAAGCCTTGCAGCACGGTGTAGGCGCCCTCGATCACCTGGGCGGCCACGTCGCCCTTGTGCGGCACGCGCACGTCGGCCACCGTGTCGCCGCATACCAGCCCGTTCTGGCAGACGAAGCGGAACATACCCGCCAGCATCTGGTAGCTGCTGGTGCCGTCGTGCGAGTTGAGCAGGATGATTTCGTTGGCCTCGCGACCGTTGATCTGGCTGGCGTGGCGCAGCCGGATCAGGTGCTTGGTGAATTCGCGCCGGTCGTCCTGGCGCACGCGGGTCTGGCACACCATGAAGGGCTGGAAGCCCTCGCCGCGCAATTCCTGCAGCACGGTGGCGGTGGGGATGTAGCTGTAGCGCTCGGAGCGGCTGCCGTGCGGCGCCTCGGCAAAGATGGAGGGCGCCACGGCGCGGATCTGGTCGTCCGACAGCGGGGTTTCGGAACGCAGCACCGGCGAACGCGGTGCGAAGCGGGAAGCAAGTTGCATGGTCATTTCTCCAAATGAAGCTGGCTGTTGAAAACCCCCACCGGATTCCTAGATTCGGAGCCCTCTTCGGGTCTTCCGGTGGGGTCGGCGCAGAGACCTGGGCCGGTCCCGTCGCCACCGTCTTTCCTGAGTTCATCG
>JAYRLJ010000159.1:0-7346 GCA_041905305.1 Hylemonella sp.
GCCAGACCAGGTTGAGGTCGGATTTGCTGAGTAGGGTGTTCGTGTCTGCCATGGGCCCGATTGTCGCCGATGGCCTACACTTCCCGCCCATGGTCGACTCCCCTGCAAGTGCATACTCCCCCTCGCTGGCCCTGACGCTGGCCTTCGCCGCCGCCCTGCTGCTGGGCCTGGGCCTGAAGTTCTGGCTGGCCACGCGCCAGATCCGCCACGTGGCGCGCCACCGCGCGGCCGTGCCGGAAGCCTTCGTGCGCACCATCACCCTGGCTGCGCATCAGAAGGCGGCCGACTACACCGTTGCCAAGGTACGCTTCGGCCTGCTGGAGACGGCACTCGGCGCCGCCGTGCTGCTGGGCTGGACATTGCTGGGTGGCCTGGATGCATTGAACCAGGCCCTGCTGGCATGGCTGGGCGGCGGCATGGTGCAACAGCTGGTGCTGATTGCCGGCTTTGTGCTGATCGGCGGCATGATTGACCTGCCGCTGTCGCTCTATCAGACCTTCCGCCTGGAGCAGCGCTTCGGCTTCAACAAGATGACGCTGGGCCTGTGGCTGGCCGATCTCGTGAAATCGACCCTGCTGGGCGCCGTGATCGGCCTGCCGATTGCCGCTCTCATCCTGTGGGTGATGGGCGCCACGGGCGGCCTGTGGTGGCTGTGGGCCTGGGGCGTGTGGATGGGCTTCAACCTGCTGTTGCTCTTGATCTATCCCACCTTCATCGCGCCGCTGTTCAACAAGTTCCAGCCGCTGGAAGACGAGACGCTGAAGGCGCGTGTCACGGCACTGATGCAGCGCTGCGGCTTCGCCGCCAAGGGCCTGTTCGTGATGGACGGCAGCCGGCGCAGCGCGCACGCCAACGCCTACTTCACCGGCTTCGGCGCCGCCAAGCGCGTGGTGTTCTTCGACACCCTGCTGACCAAGCTCAGCCCGGGTGAAGTGGACGCGGTGCTGGCGCACGAGCTCGGCCACTTCAAGCACAAGCACATCGTCAAGCGCATCGTCAGCCTGTTCGCGCTCAGCCTGGCCGGCTTCGCGCTGCTGGGCTGGCTGGCACAACAGGGCTGGTTCTACACCGGGCTGGGTGTGAGCCCGAGCCTGAGCCTGCTGGCGCCGACACTGACCGGCGCGGCGGCAGCGCCGAACGATGCGCTGGCCCTGCTGCTGTTCGTGCTGGTGTCGCCGGTGTTCAGCTTCTTCATCGCGCCGCTGCTGGCCTTGTTCTCACGTAAGCACGAGTTCGAGGCCGACGCCTACGCGCGGACCCAGACCAACGGTGCCGACCTGTCCAGCGCCCTGCTCAAGCTGTACGAGGACAACGCCGCCACGCTGACGCCCGACCCGCTGTACGTGGCCTTCTACTACTCGCACCCGCCAGCGGCCCAGCGGCTGGCGCGGCTGGCGGCATGAGTTCCACCTTGAAACCAAATCCGGCCTCGACCCTTAACAATCGGGCGCTGACCGCTACAGAAATCGTAGCAGCGCTGGCGCAGCTGGACGGCTGGTCGCTGCACGGGGACGGTGCCGAACTGGCCATTGCCAAGCGCTACCCCTTCCCCGACTTCCAGCAGGCCATGGTGTTTGCCAACGCCGTCGCCTGGCTGGCGCAGCAGCGCAACCACCACCCCGAACTGACGGTGGCTTGGGGTGGCTGCACGGTGTGCTGGCGCACCCACGACGCCGGCGGCATCACACGCACCGACTTTGCCTGCGCCGCCGCCGTCGACGCCCTGCGGGAGCCTGCGTGAACAAGGCGGTGGAGCTCGACAACGGATTGGTGGTGGCCAGCCACGGTCGCCACGTGGTGGTGGAAACGCCCGAGGGCCGGCGCCTGATCTGCCACCCGCGCGGCAAGAAGAACCAGGCCGTGGTGGGCGACCGCGTGCTGTGGCTGGCCAGCGGCGACGAAGGCAGCATCGAGAAGATCGAGTCGCGACGCAACCTGTTCTACCGCCAGGACGAGATCCGCACCAAGAGCTTTGCCGCCAACCTCGACCAGGTGCTGATCCTGATCGCGGCCGAACCCGAGTTTTCCGAAAGCCAGCTGGCACGCGCGCTGATCGCCGCCGAGGCCGAACGCATCACGCCGCTGATCGTGCTCAACAAGCACGACCTGGCCGAACCGTTTGCGCGTGCCTGGACGCGGCTGGAACCGTACCGCCGCATGGGCTACCGCGTGCTGCCCTTGAGCCTCAAGTCCACCGCAGGCGGCATCAAATCCGGTGTCGAGGCCCTGCAGGCGCAGTTGCAGGACAAGACCACGCTGGTGCTCGGCCCTTCGGGTGCCGGCAAGAGCACGCTGATCAACCACCTGGTGCCCGGCGCCCAGGCCCTGACGGGCGAGATCTCGACCGCGCTGAACTCCGGCAAGCACACCACCACCCACACCAGCTGGTATTGGGTGGATGCGGCCCGCCGCACCGCGCTGATCGATTCACCGGGTTTCCAGGAGTTCGGCCTGCAGCACATCGAGCCGATGCACCTGGCCAGTCTGATGCCGGACCTGCGTGAGCAGGTGGCGGCGTGCAAGTTCTACAACTGCACGCACCTGCACGAGCCGGGCTGCGGCGTCATGGCCGCATTGAAATCGGACGATAACCCAGAGGGAATCAGCGCAACGCGCTACAAGATCTATAGCGATCTGTTCGCCGAGCTGTCGCAGAAACGCTATTGACGTTCGCGCCCGGGCCTTCAGCCCAGCAGACGCGCCAACGTCAGCAAGGCCAGCAGCAGCATCCACATCACCACCGAACGCCACACCAGGCCGACGATGCTGCGCAGGTGGGCCAGTTCGGGCTCCGGCCGTGCCGGCGCGGCGCTCACCTCTTCTTCCAGCCCTGTGACCGGGGCCGCCGCACCCAGGCGCACGTTCACCGCCCCGGCCGTGGCGGCCAAGATGACGCCGTCATTGCTGGCATCGAGCTGGGCTTCATGGCTGCGCCAACTGTCAATGGCGTCCTCAAAGCTGCCGACAATGGCAAAGCCCAACGCCGTGATGCGCGCCGGCAGCCAGTCCACCCCATGCCAGGCCTGGCTGGCGACAGTACGCGCTGCATCGCTGACCGGCTGGCCCTGGCGCTGCGAGACATGTTGCCAGTAGCGCGCCACAAACTCGGCCAGACGGTAGAACACCGCGCCGGCGGGCCCAAAGCCGAAGGCGGCCAGGATGGAGAACCAGGCCAGCACGCCAAAGACATGGCGGTGCGCTGCCAGCACCGAATATTCGATCACGTGGCGGATGATCTCGCGCCGCGGCAGCTCGCTGGCATCGATCTGCCGCCACTGCGCCAACAGGCGACGGGCTTCGTCCTCGTCGCCGGCCTCGAGCGCATCGCGGATGTCGGTGAAGTGATGGCTGAACTGGCGAAACCCGAGCGAGACATAGAGCACCACCACGCTCCACACCATGGCGGCAAACCAGCCCAATTGGGACAGCAGCAGCCAATGCACGCCCAGCGCCACCGCAGTCGGCAGGCCCACCGCCACGCCCCAGGCCAGCCAGCCATGCGGCTCGCGGCCGGCATCGAGGTTGCGCACCACCCAGCGCAGCCAACCGCGCATGCCGGCATGCACTGCATTGCCGCTGGACAGAGGACGGGCTTGCTCCAGCACCAGAGCGACAAGAAGGGCAAAGAAGCTCATGCCGCGATCATAGCGGCCCGGCATGCCACACCGACCCGCCGCAGGGTGCTCAGGCCGCCAGGAAGCGGTAGAAATTGCGCAACATGCCGGCGGTGGCGCCCCAGATGAAACGCTCGATGTCGCCGTCCTGGTAGGGCATGGAGAACCACTCGCGCCGCAATCCCTCGGCCAGCAAACTGTGGCGACGATGATGCGCCGGGTTCATGAGGAAATCGAGTGGCACCTCGAACACGTCAGCCACCTCGCCGGCGTTGGGCGTGAGCGTGAAGCCAGGCCGCACCAGTGCCACCACCGGGGTGATGATGAAGGCGCTGCCGGTGGTGTAGATCGGCAGCGTACCCAGCACCTGCACAAAGTCACGCGCCAGCCCCACCTCCTCTTCGGCCTCGCGTAACGCAGCGTCGATGGCATCGACGTCGGTGTCGTCCACCTTGCCGCCGGGAAAGGCGATCTGGCCGGAATGGTTGGCCAGATGCGTGGTGCGCTGGGTCAGCAGCAGCGTCGGCCGCGCGTGCGCCACCACTGGCACCAGCACCGCCGCCGCGGCCGGCTGGCGTTGGGTAAAGCGCGGCTCCATGCGCACTTCGGGCTGCCAGACCGGCGGCGCATGGAAGCGCTGGCGCAGGGCCTCGGGTTGCAGCTGCGCCGCAGGCACCGCCGGCAGGTGGGCATCGACCCCCGTCACCGGCACGGTATGGGGGTCGAAGTTCGGCAACTTGGACAGCGGGGTGACGGAATCGGAGGAGGACACGGCAACAAGGGCAACAGGACGCACAAAATTAAAAGCCGCCTCAAGCATACGCTTGGGCGGCTTTTGTGGCAGGAGACCGGCTTATTCGGCGGTCTTCTTGGCCGGCAGCTTTTCCTTGATGCGAGCCGACTTGCCGCTGCGGTCACGCAGGTAGTACAGCTTGGCACGGCGGACGTCACCGCGGCGCTTGACTTCGATGCTGGCGATCAGCGGGCTGTAGGTCTGGAAGGTACGCTCCACGCCTTCGCCGCTGGAGATCTTGCGCACGGTGAAGCCGCTGTTGAGGCCGCGGTTGCGCTTGGCGATCACCACGCCTTCGTAGGCCTGCACACGCTTGCGGTTGCCTTCAACCACATTGACGTTCACGATCACGGTGTCGCCGGGGGCGAACTCGGGGATGTTCTTGCCGAGGCGAGCAATTTCTTCTTGCTCGAGGGTCTGGATCAGGTTCATGGTTACCTCAAATGATCTTGTCCGCGCCAAGGATAGTTCGTGGATCAGAAGTCTCACGAATGCTCGCCACACAGGGCCAGCGGCCGGCCAGAGGATCTGGAAAACCGCAAATTATAGCAGGAAGCGCCTGTTTCAGGCCAGGGACGAGAGGAAGGACTCGTCCTGACGGCTCAGGCGGCCGGCGGCGCGGGCCTGTGCGATCAGTTCCGGGCGCAGCCGGGCGGTCAGCACCAGCCGCTGCTCGCGGCGCCAGCGCTCGATCTGGGCATGGTGACCAGACAGCAGGGCCTCGGGCACAGCCCGCCCCTCCCAGGTTTCCGGCCGGGTGTAGTGCGGGCAATCCAGCAGGCCATCCAGCGCCGGGTTGAAGCTGTCCTGGGCATGGCTGTCGGCATCGCCCAGCACGCCTGGCTGCAGCCGCGCCACCGCGTCAAGCAAGGCCATGGCGGCAATTTCGCCACCGGAGAGCACGAAGTCACCCAGGCTGACCTGCTCGTCCACATGGGCATCGATGAAACGCTGGTCGATGCCCTCGTAACGGCCGCAGACCAGCACCGCGCCCTCGCTGGCGGCCCAGCGCTCGACTAGAGCGTGATCCAGCGGCCGGCCCAAGGGCGAGAACAGCACCACCGGCGCGCGCGTACCGCGCTGGGCCTGCGCCTGCTGCAGACAGCGCGCCAGCGGCTCGGCGAGCATGACCATGCCCGGGCCACCACCAAAGGGACGGTCGTCAACGCGGCGGTAATTGCCCTCGGCAAAGTCGCGCGGGTTGTGCAACTGCACGTCCACTTGGCCCGACTCGTAGGCACGGCGCGTGATGCCGCTGGTGAGCAGCGGTGCAAACAGTTCGGGAAACAGGGTGAGGACGTCGAAGCGCATGGACGACCGGCAGTATCAGTAGTCAGGCTGCCAATCAACGCGGATGCAGCGCGCAGCCTGATCCACCTCGTCGACATAGGCTGAGACGAAAGGAATCATGCGCTCGGCCGGCTTGCCGTCGAGCTCGTAGCCGACCACCAGCACAGTCTGCGGCCCGGTGGACAGCAGTTCCTGCACCTGCCCCAGGTGCACGCCCTCACGGTTGACGACCGCCAGGCCGATCAGGTCGACCCAGTAGTACTCGTCCTGCTGTGGTGCGGGAAAGCTGGAGCGTGCGACGAAGATGCGCGCTCCGCGCAGCGCCTCGGCGGCATTGCGGTCTGGCACCTCGGCAGAGCTGGCAACCACGGCGTCCGAATGCTCCTTGGCCTCGCGCACGGGCAGCAGCACCGGACCCGAGAAGGCCTTGGCGCCTTTTTCGGGCGGCAGCAAGTACCAGTGCTTGGAAGAGAACAACGCCTCGGGATCGGCGCTGTAGGGAAGGACCTTGAACCAGCCCTTGATGCCCCAGGCGTCCAGGATGCGCCCGACCTCGACGGCGTCCGCCGGCAATTCAGCGGTTTCGAGACGGGGCACCATGAGCAAGAAATCGGTCAACGCCGGCCCCAAATGCGAAGCGCTCCCGGGAACGGGAGCGCTGCAGGGTAGCCGACGTGTGAGATCAGGCAGCCTTCTTGGCGGCCTGCTTGATCAGACGCTCGACGGTCGGGGAGGTCTGGGCGCCGACGCCGACCCAGTAGGTCAGACGGTCTTGCGCAATGCGCAGGCCTTCTTCCTTCTCGGTGGCGATCGGGTTGTAGAAACCGATGCGCTCGATGAAGCCACCGTCGCGACGGTTACGCTTGTCGGTCACGACGATGTTGAAGAACGGACGTGCCTTGGCACCGCCGCGGGAGAGTCGAATGACGACCATGATTTATCCTTTGGGTGGTGGAAACTTCGCCCTCACAAGGGACCGGCTTCCAGTACGAATTCCTTCAGTGTTTGAGACACGCGACATGGCCACCCGGCCAGCGACACACTGAAAAGCCTGCAATTATAACGTTTCTTCCGCTTATGCCTACCATTCGCCCCAGCCGCGACGCCGACCTGCCCGCCATCACCGCCATCTACGCCCACCACGTGCAGCACGGCACCGGCACTTTCGAGCTGGAACCGCCCTCGCCGGCCGACATGGCCACGCGGCGCGCCGAGGTGCTGGCACGCGGCCTGCCCTGGCTGGTGCTGGAGGAACAGGGCGAAGTGCGGGGCTATGCCTACTGCAACTGGTTCAAGCCCCGGCCCGCCTACCGTTTTTCCGCCGAGAACTCGATCTATCTGGCCGAAAGCGCGCGAGGGCGGGGGCTGGGCCAACGGTTGCTGGCGGCATTGGCGGACCAGGCCGAGCAGGCCGGCGTGCGCAAGCTGATTGCCGTGATCGGCGACTCCGGCAATGCCGGCTCGATCGGCGTGCATCGCCGCACGGGCTTCGAGCACGTGGGCATCATCCGCTCCTGCGGCTGGAAATTCGGACGCTGGCTGGACATCGTGCTGATGGAAAAGGCCCTCGGCGACGGCGACCGCAGTGCCCCCACCCAGCCCTGAGCCAAGACGGCATGCCCGACAATAGCGGCATGAAACACAAGACG
>JAYRLJ010000160.1:0-7332 GCA_041905305.1 Hylemonella sp.
CCGGGGGACGTCTATGTACTGAACGACCCCTACCACGGCGGCACGCACCTGCCGGACGTGACGGTGATCACGCCGGTCTACCTGGACGGCGAGGCCCAGCCGCGCTTCTACGTGGGTTCGCGGGGTCACCACGCCGATATCGGTGGCACCACGCCAGGCTCGATGCCGCCGTTCTCGACGCGCATCGAGGAAGAGGGTGTGCAGATCGACAACGTCAAGCTGGTGGAGCGCGGCGTGCTGCGCGAGGCCGAGATGCTGGCGCTGCTGGCCAGCGGTGAGTACCCCTCTCGCAACCCGCAGCAGAACCTGGCCGACCTGAAGGCACAGATTGCCGCCAACGAGAAGGGCGTGCAGGAACTGCGCAAGATGGTGGCGCAGTTCGGCTTGGACGTGGTGCAGGCCTACATGCGCCACGTGCAGGACAACGCCGAGGAGTCGGTGCGCCGTGTCATCACGCGCCTGAAAGACGGGCAGTTCACCCTGCCGCTGGACAACGGCGCGCAGATCAGCGTCGCCATCCGCGTCGACGCCAAGAGCCGCAGTGCCGAGATCGACTTCAGCGGCACCAGCCCGCAGCAGACGAACAACTTCAATGCACCGACCGCGGTGTGCATGGCGGCGGTGCTCTATGTGTTCCGCACCCTGGTGGACGACGATATTCCGCTCAACGCGGGTTGCCTCAAGCCGCTGAAAGTGATCATCCCGCCGGGCTCGATGCTCAACCCCAACCCGCCGGCCTCGGTGGTGGCGGGCAATGTGGAGACCTCCACCTGCATCACCAACGCGCTCTACGGGGCCCTGGGCGTGATGGCGGCGAGCCAGTGCACCATGAACAACTTCACCTTCGGCAATGCGCGCTACCAGTACTACGAGACGATCTCGGGCGGCTCGGGGGCCGGCGAGGGTTTCGCTGGAACCAGCGTGGTGCAGACCCACATGACCAACTCGCGCCTGACCGATCCCGAGGTGCTGGAGTTCCGCTTCCCGGTGCGGCTGCTGGGCTACGAGATCCGCCGCGGGTCCGGCGGCGCCGGGCGCTGGCACGGCGGTGACGGGGGCGTGCGCCGGGTGCAGTTCCTGGAACCGATGACGGCCAGCATCCTGTCCAACGGTCGCCGGCACGGCGCCTTCGGCATGGTCGGTGGCCAGCCGGGCCAGGTGGGCGTGAACCGGGTGGTGCGGGTGGATGGCCGGGTAGAGACGTTGGACCACATCGGCCAGGTGCAGATGCAGCCGGGCGATGTGTTCGAGATCCACACACCCGGTGGGGGCGGCTACGGCGTGCCGGTGTGAGCGGGCAGCGAGCCACTACACTGCATGCTTTTCGCACGCCACAGGCTCGCGCCGTACTCTGCATGGACATCCTCGTTTTCGTACCGTTGGCACTGGTGCTGGGCTTCCAGTACCTCAAGTCGCAGGAGCAGCGCCGCCGCATCGCCCTGCTAGGCGGCTACCTGAGCCAGTACCAGATCGAGAAGCTGATGGAAAACCTGACCCAGGGCTATCTGCGTGCCTTGGGTGAGGACGATCCCGACCGGCGGGCGCAGATCTGGAGCATGCTGGGCACGGCCGAACAGGAGCTGAGCAGCCAGTTCAGCCGTTTTGCCGAGGACTTTGCCAAGGTCTGGAATGGCCAGACCCAGGTCAGCACGCTGGCGTTTGCCTTCCCGTATGCCGACCGGCTGTTCCCGCGCGCCACCTTCGATGTGCGCCACGCGTTCGCCATCCATGCGCAGGGGATGGCGACGGTGGCCGAAAACCGCGCTGGCCTGTCCTTGCGTGACAAGGCCTACACCATGACGGCCGAGGTGCTGCTCATGCAGCACACTTGCCACTGGTTCTGCCGCTCCAAGGCGGTGGCGTCGGCGCGCATGCTGGCGCGGCACCAGACGCGTTACGAGCAACTGCTCGATGCCGTCTCCCCCGCAACGCGCCAGGCCTACGGCGCGCTGCTGGCTCAGCGCGCGGGGTAGCCGGCGCCGTTGACCGTCAGACCGGCGTCGGTCAGTTGCCGGGCGCTTTTGGGCTGGATGCCCTTGACGCGCTGCATCAGGTCGGCCCAGTCCTTGAACGGGCCTTGCTGGCGTGCCTTCAGGATCTTGCCCGAGAGGGCGGGGCCGATGCCCTTGACGCCGTCGAGTTCGGCTTCGCTGGCGGTGTTGACGTCCACGGCCGCCAGGCTGGCAAAGGCGATGAACAAGGCCATGAGTGCGACGAAGAATTGGCGCATGTGGTTTCTCCCGGGATAAAGCAAAGGCCGGCGGACACCGCCCGCCGGCCTTTGTTCAACGATGACTTACGAAGCCTCGTTGCCCGGGTTTCCCCGCATCAGCCCTGACGGGCCAGCCACTGTACGTACTGCGCCACGCCACTCTGCACATCGGCAAAGACGTGGTCGCAGCCGGCGGCACGCAGGCGTGTGAGATCGGCTTGCGTGTAGCACTGGTACTTGCCGCGCAGCGCGTCGGGGAAGGGGATGTACTCGATCAGACCCTGGGCGGCGATGTCGGCCAGCGGCAGCGCGGTCTTGCCTTCCAGACCGCGCAAGGTGTTGACCACGGCCACGGCCACGTCGTTGAAGGGCTGGGCGCGGCCGGAACCGAGGTTGAAGACGCCACTCTTGCCCGGGTTGTCGAAGAACCAGAGGTTGACGGCCACCACGTCGTCAATGAAGACGAAGTCGCGCATCTGCTCGCCCTGGGCGTAGCCGCCGTAGGCGCCGAAGAGCTTGACCTTGCCCTCGGCCTTGAACTGGTTGAACTGGTGGAAGGCCACGCTGGCCATGCGGCCCTTGTGCTGCTCGCGCGGGCCGTAGACGTTGAAGTATCGGAAGCCCGCGACCTGGGTCTTGGCGCGCTCGAAGTTCATGCCCAGTTCGCGGCGCATGCGCTGGTCGAACAGCAGCTTGGAGTAGCCGTAGACGTTGAGCGGGCCCTCGAAGGCCGGCTCCTCCTTGAAGGTCTCGGAGCCGCCGTAGGTCGCGGCGGACGAGGCGTAGAGCAGGCGTGTGCCCTGGCGCTGGCAGGCCTGGAACAACTCGCACGAGAGCGTGTAGTTGTTGTCCATCATGTACTTGCCGTCCTGCTCCATGGTGTCGCTGCAGGCGCCTTCATGGAACACGGCTTCGACCTTGCCGTAGCGACCTTCGTCGAAGTTCAGGTAGAAGTCGTCGAGGTCGACGTAGTCGGCGATCTTCAGGTCGGCAAAGTTGCGGAACTTGTCGCCCTGGCTCAGGTCGTCGACGACGATGATGTCATCGATGCCGCGCGCATTCAGGCCCTTGACGATGTTGGCGCCGATAAACCCGGCGCCTCCGGTGACAACGACTCGCGTCATAGTGCAGTCCTCAAAAACTCATTCATTGCCGAACAGCTCGGCGTAGCTGACCGTGGCGGTGCCGAACTTGCCGACCACGATGCCACCGGCCTTGTTGGCCAACGGCATGGCGTCACGCTGGCTCAGGCCAGCGCCCACCAGCGCGGCCATGGTCGCGATCACGGTGTCGCCGGCGCCGGTGACGTCAAACACCTCGCGCGCCTGGGCGGCCACGCTGAGCTCGCCGGCATCGTCGTACAGGGTCATGCCCTCTTCGCTGCGCGTGAGCAGCAGGGCCTGCAGGCCAAGTTGCTGGCGCAGGGCCTGGGCCTTGCCGCGCAGTTCATCCTCGCTGCGCCAGTTGCCAATGACCTGCTGCAGTTCGGCCCGGTTGGGCGTAATGACGCTGGCACCTCGGTAGCGGGAGTAGTCTGATCCCTTGGGGTCGATCAGCACCGGCTTGCCGGCGGCCCGGGCGTGCTCGATCATGTCGTGCACATGGTCCAGGCCGCCCTTGCCATAGTCCGAGAACAGCACGGCGTCATGGCTGGCCAGCAGGCTGCGGAAGGTGGCAGTCTGCGAGGCCAGCACCTCACCTTGGGGCGTGTTCTCGAAATCCAGGCGGATCAGCTGTTGCTGTCGACCGATGATGCGCAGCTTGACCGTGGTCTTGAGCTGCGCGTCGCGACCGAAGTGCGGCGTGATGCCGGTCTGGGCTACCAGCCGCTCCAGTGTGTGGCTGGCGTCGTCGTCGCCCACCACGGTGAGCAGCGAGGCCTGGGCGCCCAATGCCACCACATTGCTGGCCACGTTGGCGGCCCCGCCAATGCGCTCTTCCTCGCGCGTGATGCGCACCACGGGCACCGGTGCCTCCGGGCTGATGCGGTCCACCGCGCCGTACCAGTAACGGTCGATCATGGCGTCGCCGACCACGAGGACGCGGGACTTGGCGAGTTGTTGCTGGGTGATCTTCATTTTTCTTGTCTGAGAGAGGTATCCATGCCGTCGACAGGATACGTCGCTTTGGAGGGGAACCGGTCGCGGGATGCCGTGGAACCGGCTTTGCCGGGCCACAGGCATCGCCCCCTTGAGGGGGGTGGCGCAGCGAACGTAGGGAGTGGAGCCTGGGGGTGCATCACAACTCCTCTACGCGGCGGGCCGGGTAACTGTCCCAGGCTTGGCAGCCCGGACATTGCCAGAAATGCTGCTTGGCTTCGAAGCCACAGGCCGCACAGCGGTAGCGCGTGAGCGGCTTCACGGCATGGTCGAGAGCGCGCTGCACCTGAGGGTGAAACTGTTCATGCTCCAGTTTCTCGCCGGCGATCCACTTCGCGGCAGCCACCAGCGATGGCTCGCGCTCCAGGTGGCGTGCGTACCAATCGCGCGCAGAGGCGCCTTTGCCACCTTGCGTCGCTTCCAGTGCCACGATGGCCTCCAGCACATCGAGGCTGGGGGCGGCTTCGTAGCAGGCTTGGAGCTGGGCCAGGACCGGGGCCGCACGGCCGCAAGCGATGGCGGCCTGGGCCAGCGGCGCCGCCGCGAGAGGGGTGGCCGCCGGGGCGGCCTGCAGCAGGGATTCCAGCGTGGCGCAGGCTTGTGCGGCCTGCCCCTGGTTCATCTGCAGGCGTGCCAGCTCGACGCGCGGCCGAGGCGCCTGCGGTGCGGTGGTGATGGCCTGCTCCAGCAGGGAAACAGCCGAAGCCGCGTCGCCAGAGGCCAGTTGCGTGGAGGCCTGTTCGCACAGGTAATGCGCCAGCCGGCTGCTGAAGCTGCCGCCGCCCGCGTTGTCCAGCTTGCGTGCGATGTCGGCCGCCTGGGCCCAGTCGCGGGCGCGCTCGTAGTTCGCCAGCCTGGCCAGTCGGGCCTGCTCTTCGAAGGGGGTGCCTTCGAGCTTGAGCAGCGCATCCTCGGCCCGGTCCAGCAGGCCGGCCTTGAGGAAGTCCAGCGCCAGGGCGTGCTGGGCGCGCTGGCGGTCGGCTTCGGACAGGTCGCCGCGCGAGAGCAGGTGTTCGTGCACGCGCACGGCGCGTTCGTACTCGCCGCGGCGGCGGAACAGATTGCCGAGCGCGAAGTGCAGCTCCGACGTGTCGGGGTCGTTCTGCACCGCCTCGATGAAGGCGTCGATGGCTTGGTCCTGCTGCTCGTTGAGCAGGAAGTTCAGGCCTCGGAAATAGGCCTTGGGGTTGCGTCGGTTCTCGATGCGCAGCTGGCGCAGGTCCAAGCGCGAGGCAAACCAGCCGAGGCCGAAGGCCAGGGGCAGGCCGAGCAGGATCCAGCTCAGGTCAAAGTCCATGGGGAGGCAAGGGGGGCGGGGAGGTTGTCCGATCCGCGGTCGATCCAGCGGGCGGTGAGAGGGCGCGGCTCGCTGCCTTACGGTGCTTCCACCAGCGCGGCACCATGGCCAGCACGCCAGCCACCAGGCCGGCCGCGAAGGCGATCAGCACGACCAGCACCAGCGGCGCGCGCCACTCGGTGCCGAAGAAGAAATGCACCGTCGCGTCCTGCTGGTTGTTCAGCGCGAAGGCGAACAGGGCAAAAAAAATGGCTGCCTTGAGTATCCACTTGAGCAGCCACATCAGTTGTTTCATCGATTTCCCCCGGGTGAGGAAATTCTAGCGACAAGCGGGTTCAACTTTGGGTTTCGTTGGCCTGCATTTCGCTGGTGCGCTGGTCGACGGCTTCTCGCAGGGCCTTGCCCGGCTTGAAGTGCGGCACGCGCTTTTCGGGAATCGCCACACTCTCGCCACTGCGCGGGTTACGGCCCATGCGCGGCGGGCGACGGTTGATGGAAAAACTGCCAAAACCGCGGATCTCGATCCGGTGCCCGCGCACCAGGGCGTCGTTCATCGCATCAAGGATGGCCTTGACCGCAAATTCGGCGTCGCGGTGGGTCAGCTGGCTGAAACGGGCTGCCAGTTCTTCAACAAGGTCGGAGCGTGTCATGCGTGGTGATCCATCAGACCGACAAAAAAACGACCGGCGCACCAGGCGACCGGTCGTTTCGTGTCAGACCATCAACAATCAGTTGTTGTTGTCCAGCTTGGCGCGCAGCAGGGCGCCCAGGCTGGTGGTACCGGCGTTGCCCGTGTTCTGGTTCAGGCTGGCCATGGCTTCCTGCTGGTCGGCAGCGTCCTTGGCCTTGATCGACAGCTGGATGTTGCGGGTCTTGCGATCCACGTTCACCACCACAGCGGTCACTTCGTCGCCTTCCTTCAGCACGTTGCGGGCGTCTTCCACGCGGTCGCGGCTGATTTCAGAGGCGCGCAGGTAGCCGATGACGTCTTCGCCCAGGTCGATTTCAGCGCCCTTGGCATCCACGGTCTTGACCTTACCGGTCACGGTGGAGCCCTTGTCGTTGATCGACACGAAGGTGGTGAAGGGGTCGGAATCGAGTTGCTTGATACCCAGGGAGATGCGCTCGCGCTCCACGTCCACGGCCAACACGATGGCTTCCACTTCCTGGCCCTTCTTGTAGTTGCGCACGGCGGCTTCGCCCGGCTCGTTCCACGACAGGTCGGACAGGTGCACCAGGCCGTCGATGCCGGCAGCCAGGCCCACGAACACGCCGAAGTCGGTGATGGACTTGATCGGGCCCTTGACGCGGTCGCCGCGCTTGGTGTTCTGCGCGAATTCCTGCCACGGGTTGGCCTTGCACTGCTTCATGCCCAGGGAGATGCGGCGCTTGTCTTCGTCGATCTCAAGGACCATGACTTCCACTTCGTCACCCAGGGAGACGATCTTGGACGGCGCCACGTTCTTGTTGGTCCAGTCCATCTCGGACACGTGCACCAGACCTTCGATGCCCGGCTCGAGTTCCACGAACGCGCCGTAGTCGGCGATGTTGGTGATCTTGCCGAACATGCGGGTGCCGGTGGGGTAGCGGCGGCCCACGCCCAGCCACGGGTCGTCGCCCATCTGCTTGAGGCCCAGGGACACGCGGTTCTTCTCGGTGTCGAACTTGAGGATCTTGGCGGTGATTTCCTGGCCGGCCTGAACGACTTCGCTCGGGTGGCGGAC
>JAYRLJ010000161.1:0-7331 GCA_041905305.1 Hylemonella sp.
TAGCCCGGGCATAGCCGTCCGCGGCATGCACGGCCGCCTGCTCATGTCGCACCAGCACGTGCTGGATCGTGTCCTGCTTGTAAAACGCGTCGTAGATGTGGAGGACGGCACCGCCGGGATAGCCCCAGACGAATTTCACCCCCTCAGCCTGAAGTGCCTTGACCAGAACCTCTGCGCCACGCAGCTCCTGGCTGTCACCCTTGTCGGCCCCTGCGGCCGCAGCCGAAACGATTTCGGCCTTTGAAATTTCCATGATGAACCTTTGTGAATTTCTCTAACGAAAAACCTAGGGTGCCCCTTCGCAAACGCTTGTGGCATCGCGTCGGGACTTAAGGTCAAAGCCATGGGCGCATTGCTTATAACGCCGGACTGTGACCCGTTTGCTTTTGATTTGCCCTGCCATTATCGCACCGCAACATTGAAATTGAAAAGCCGGGACTGATTTTTATGGCCGGATGCCATAATCGCCCCCCAGCGCGCCCAAAATGGTGCACCCTAGCCCTCAACGACTCTCCCCCCGGCACACGCACTTGGCCACCGAACGAGAACTGTCAGATTTTCTGAAAAGCGTCGAAAAGCGCGCGTTCAAGCGTTCGGTCTACCACGTGCGCAACGACGAAGCGGCGCTGGACATCGTCCAGGACAGCATGATGAAGCTGGTCGAGCACTACGGTCACAAGCCGATCGAAGAGTTGCCCATGCTGTTCCAGCGCATCCTGTCGAACTGCACGCTGGACTGGTTCCGCCGCCAGAAGACACGCAACGCCCTGTTTTCGAATTTGAGCGACTTCGAGACCGACGACCTCGATGGCGAATTCGACCTGTTGGAAACTTTGGACACCTCGGAAGGATCTTCCCAAACCGAAAGTGCTGAAAAGTTGACCGAGCGGGCCCAAGTCTTGCATGCCATCGAACAGGAAATTCAGGAACTCCCTCCCCGTCAACGGGAAGCCTTCCTCATGCGTTACTGGGAGGATTTGGACGTGGCTGAAACTGCAGCAGCCATGGGCTGTTCCGAGGGCAGCGTGAAAACGCACTGTTCCAGGGCTGTGCAGGCCCTGAGCAAGGCATTGAAGGCCAAGGGAATACGACTATGAAGAACTCCACACCTCACTCAGATACATCACTTCAAGACCGTTATGGTCAAGCCGTTGCCGCGCGACTGTCGGAGTCGGTCGATGCCCTGCCTTACGACATCTCAGAGCGCCTGCGCGCCGCCCGTGAACAGGCCCTTGATCTGCGCCGGACCCTCAAGCCGGTCGTCCAGGCGCAAGTCGTGGCCCAAGGGGGCGCCGCCTCGCTCAGCTTGGGCGGTGGCGACGGTAGGCTGTGGCATCGGCTGGCTGGCTTGGTGCCGCTGCTGCTCCTGATCGCCGGCTTGATTGCCGTCAACCTGCTAGATGACGAGTTCCGCGCCAAGGAGCTGGCAGAAATCGATACCGCCATCTTGGCCGATGATCTGCCGCCAGCGGCCTACACCGACCCGGGGTTTGTGCAGTTCCTGAAATCCCGCCTCGAACAAGCCCAGTAAATGCGCAGTGCCATGGGTCGGGGTCTTGTCATTTGCAGTGTGATTCTGCTGGCGGCCTTCGCCGGCCCGGTCATCCATGCCCAAGCGCCGGAGCAAGCGGCCAGCCCAACTCCGCCAGCCCCGACGACGGTCACGTCTCCCGTCAGCCGTAAACCCGCCGTCAGCAACAAGCCGTCTGCCAGCCAACCGACCTGGCAACAGTTGTCCAGCGCGCAACAGGAGGCCCTGAGCCCTCTGGCGGGCAAATGGCAGGAACTCGGCGCGGAGCGCAAGCGCAAATGGCTGGAGTTGTCCAAGAACTTCCACAACCTGCCGCCGGGTGAACAGGCCAAGATCCACAGCCGCATGAGCGAATGGGTCGCACTGAGCCAGCAGCAGCGAACGCAAGCCCGCTTGAACTATGTCGAGACGAAGAAACTCTCGCCGCAGGACAAAGCCGCTCAATGGCAGGCGTACCAGGAGCTGAGCGCTGCGGAGAAAAAGCAGCTGGCCGCCAAGGCTCCCGTCAAGCCGGCGGGTGTCGCCGTCATCAAACCGGCGGCAACGGCGAAGAAATTGACTCAGATCCCCGTGCCGCCCACGGCACCGAAATCCGTGGTGCCGCCAACCGAGGCTGCGCCAGTGCAAGCCGGCACGCTGCTGCCCCAGGCACCTGTGGCACAGCCTGCGCCGGCCGCGCCGGCATCGCCCCCCCCGACGCCTGCACCTGCACCGGCGGCCGAGGGAGCGTCGGTTCTATGACCTCGAATCCGCCGGGCGGATCTCCCAACACCCTCATGCCAGTCCTGGTCACGCCCGGGCTGTGGCGGCGCATGGCCTGCTGGCTCTACGAGGGGATACTGCTTTTCGGTGTCGTCTTCATCGCCGGCTACCTCTTCAGCGCCCTGACGCAGACCCGCCATGCGCTGGACAACCGGCATGTGCAGCAGGCCTTCCTGTTCATCGTACTGGGCATCTATTTCACCTGGTTCTGGGCCAAAGGCCAGACGCTGGCCATGAAAACCTGGCACATCCGCGTCGTTGACGCGCAAGGGCGCGCGCTGACGCAACCGCGCGCCCTGTTGCGCTACCTGCTGAGCTGGCTGTGGTTCTTGCCACCGCTGGCCGCCTATGTGTTTGGCGTGCCGGTGCGGGAGGTGCTGGTCTTGTTGTGCGGCTGGATCGCCGTCTGGGCCCTGCTGAGCCGCTTTCATCCGCGCCAGCAGTTCTGGCATGACGCGCTGGCCGGCACCCGGTTGGTCAGTTCGCAGCCCGCAGGCCGTTGACTGTCACAAAGCTCGGTGACAATCTGGGCATGCCAGATTTTCAGCACCATCCCGACGTCAACCCCCAGAAGGCCCGCAGCGGCTTCAACCGCATGTGGCATGCCCTGGGCTATTCCATGGAGGGGCTACGTGCCGGCTGGAAGGAGACGGCCTTCCGTCAGGAGGCCGTGGCCGCCACCGTACTGCTCCCGCTGTCCTTCTGGATGGGCCGCAGCTGGGTGGAGACCGCACTGCTGGCCGGTTCGGTACTGATCGTGATGATCGTCGAGTTGCTCAATACGGGCATAGAAACCGCCATCGACCGCATCGGCCCCGAATGGCACGATCTGTCCAAGCGCGCCAAGGACATGGGCAGTGCCGCGGTCCTGCTGAGCCTGCTGTTGAGCATTGGCATCTGGTTGGCGGCCGTCTGGCAAAGGTTTTTTGTATGAGTCCTGCTTTTTCTGTCTGTGTCTACTGTGGCTCCCGTCCGGGCAGCCAGCCCGGCTACGCCGAAGTGGCCCGCACCGTCGGCCGCTGGATCGGCCAGCACGGCGGGCAGTTGGTCTATGGTGGAGGCAAGGCCGGCTTGATGGGCATTACCGCCCAGGCCACCTTGGAGTCGGGGGGACGGGTAGTCGGAATCATCCCCAAGGCACTGGTCGAGAAGGAATGGGCCATGCACGATTGCACCGAACTGCACATCGTGGACACCATGCACGACCGCAAGCGCATGATGGCAGAACGCGCCGATGCGTTCCTGGCCTTGCCCGGCGGCATTGGCACCTTCGAGGAGTTGTTCGAAGTCTGGACCTGGCGCCAGCTCGGCTACCACGACAAGCCGATCGGGCTGCTCAATGTCGATGGCTATTACGACGGCCTGCTGGCCTTCCTGGATCAGACCGTCGAACATCAGTTCCTGAGCGACTGGCAGATGACACTGATCCAGACCGGCAGCGACCCGCAGGCGCTGCTCAAGCGCATCGTGCAGGAAGCGGGCCTGGCGCCGGCACCGCAACTGCGCGATATTTAGATCGCCGAGTCGTCCAGCTCGCCGGTGCGGATGCGCACCACGCGTTCGACGCCGGTGACGAAAATCTTGCCGTCACCGATCTTGCCGGTGTGGGCCGCCTTCACGATGGCGTCAACGCAGCGGTCCACATCGTCAGACTTGACCACCACCTCCACCTTCACCTTGGGCAGGAAGTCCACCACGTACTCGGCGCCACGGTAGAGTTCGGTGTGGCCTTTCTGGCGGCCGAAGCCCTTGACTTCGGTCACCGTCAGACCGGTGACGCCGCATTCGGCCAGGGCTTCGCGCACCTCTTCGAGTTTGAACGGCTTGATGATGGCGGTGATCTGTTTCATCGTGGGAATTCCTGTTTTCTGAAAGACTGTCTATAGGAGAAAGCGCGGGCAACCGCAGGTCAAGCCCGGAACTTGTTGGTTATAGGATAACGCCAATCCTTGCCGAAGCTGCGGTGGGTGACGCGGATGCCCACCGGTGCCTGGCGGCGTTTGTACTCGTTGACCTTGATAAGACGGGTCACCTTCTCCACATCAGCCCGGTCAAAGCCCGCTGCCACGATGGCCTCGATGCTTTCGTCGTTCTCCATGTAGCGCTCCAGGATGGCGTCCAGCACTTCGTAGGGAGGCAGGCTGTCCTGGTCCACCTGGCCGGGACGCAACTCGGCGCTTGGTGGGCGCGTGATGATGCGCTCGGGGATCGGGCAGGCGCCACGACCATAGGGGTCGTTCTCATTGCGCCAGCGCGCCAGGCGGAACACGGTCGTCTTCACCAGGTCCTTGATCACGGCGAAGCCGCCGGCCATGTCGCCGTACAGCGTGCAATAGCCGGTCGCCATCTCGGACTTGTTACCCGTGGTCAGCACGATGCGGCCGCTCTTGTTGGACAGTGCCATCAGCAACGTGCCGCGGATGCGGGCCTGGATGTTCTCCTCGGTCGCATCCTCCGGCAGACCGCGGAACTGTTCGGCCAGCGAGGCCTTGAAGGCGTCGAACTCCGGCAGGATGGAAATCTCGTCGTACTGCACGCCCAGCCGTTGCGCCATGTCGCGCGCGTCGATCCAGCTGATATCGGCCGTGTAGGGCGACGGCATCATGACGGCGCGCACCCGCTCAGCCCCCAAGGCATCCACCGCCACCGCCAGCACCAGTGCCGAGTCGATGCCGCCCGACAACCCGATGATGGCGCCCGGAAAGCCGTTCTTGCCAATGTAGTCGCGCACACCCAGCACCAGCGCATCCCAAAGATCGGCATCATCCGAACGTTCCGGTGCCAGGTTTGCTTCCAAATTGATAGCGCCTTGCGCAATCGTCACGGCCACTTTGAACAGATTTTCTTCAAAGCTCGAGGCACGCCCGACGAGCATGCCTTGGGCAGAGACGGCAAAAGAGCGTCCTTCGAAGACCACCTCATCCTGCCCGCCGACCAGGTGCGCATAGACCAGCGGCACACCGCAGGCCTGGGCGCGCTGGCACATCATCTGCTCGCGCTCCCGGTCCTTGCCCACATGAAACGGAGAAGCATTGATCACAGCCAGCAGTTCAGCCCCGGCCTCGCAGGTCTGGCGGGCCGGCGCCTCGAACCAGGCGTCCTCACAGATCAGCAGGCCGACCTTGACGCGAGCGCCCGCCGGACCGGCTTCGAAGACGCAGACGTCCTGCCCCGGCGCGAAATAGCGCCGCTCGTCAAACACTTGGTAGTTCGGCAGTTCGCGCTTGGCATAACGGGCGATGACCTGACCGTCGCGCAACACGCTGGCCGCATTCAGGCACCCAGGCACCGACACCGAGCGGGTACGCACCCCGCCAGCGTGAACACTCATCGGGTGCCCGACTACCACCGTCATGTCCTTTAACCCGGCCAACTCGCGGGCCACTGTTTTCACGGCATCATCGCAAGCGGCGATGAAAGACGGCCGCAGGAACAGGTCTTCCGCCGCGTAACCGCAAATGGAAAGTTCCGGCGTCAGCAGCAGATGCACACCGTCGGCATGGGCGCGCCGCGCCGCATCGATGATCTTTTGCGCGTTGCCGGCCATGTCGCCGACGACAAAGTTGAGCTGAGCAACGCAGATACTGAGAGTCATGGAAGGAAAGAACCGTTCGGGAGCCGTGGGCAAGGCCGATTATGTCATCCGGGTCCTGGACTCCCCGCTGCAGATCGACGCCTTGCAGTGGGACCAGCTACTGGCGTGCGCGGCGCAACCCACACCCTTCATGCGGCACGCCTACCTGGCTGCACTGCACACCAGCGACAGCGCCGTGCCCGCCAGCGGCTGGACCCCGCGCTTTGTCACGCTGTGGACAGAGGAAGAACTGGTCGCCGCCTGCCCGCTCTACCTCAAGACCCACTCCTACGGCGAATACGTTTTCGACTGGGCCTGGGCCAACGCCTACGCCGAGCACGGCTTGTCCTACTACCCCAAGGCGGTGATCGCCGTCCCCTTCACCCCAGTGCCCGGCAGCCGCTTGCTGGCACGTGACGTGTCGACCCGACAAGCACTGCTGCGCGCCGTGCTGAGCGTCTGCCGCGAAGAGCAGCTGTCCTCAATGCATCTGCTGTTCGGGGCTGACGCTGACCTGCAAAGCTGTACTGAGGCCGGCCTGATGCTTCGCCACACGGTGCAGTTCCACTGGCAGAACACCCAGCCCGGCTACGCGGACTTCGAGGACTTCCTGCAGCACCTGAGCCAGGACAAACGCAAGAAGATCCGCCAGGAGCGACGCAAGGTCGCCGAGGCCGGCGTCAGCTTCCGTTGGGTGGAGGGCAACGCCATAACGTCAAAGGACTGGGATTTTTTCTACCGGTGCTACGAACGCACCTACCTGGAACACGGCAATGCACCCTACCTGAGCCGCTCGTTCTTCGCCGACATGGCCCGAACCATGCCGGAAAACTGGTTGCTTATTCTGGCCGAACGCAGCGGACGGACGATTGCGGCCAGCCTGATCGCGATCGCGGAGCATGGCGGCGAGAAAGTCGCCTGGGGCCGCTACTGGGGCGCGCTGGAGCGGGTGGACTGCCTGCACTTCGAGGCCTGCTACTACCAGCCGGTGCAATGGTGCATCGCGCATGGCTACCAGCGTTTTGAGGGCGGGGCCCAAGGCGAACACAAGCTGGCGCGGGCCTTGCTGCCGGTGTGCACCAGCAGCGCCCACTGGCTCGCGCACCCTGCCTTTGCGGCTGCGGTCGAGCGCTTCCTGGCGCGGGAAGAGACGGGGGTAGCGGGCTATCTGGACGAACTTGCCCGCCACAGCCCCTTCAAACAGGCGCGCTGAGCGGCACTGCACCCCACAAACAAAAACGCCCACCGGGATGAGCCGGTGGGCGCCATGGGGCAAGTAGCACAAGCCTGCCGGCGCCGCCACCGGCTGCGTCATCCGACGATCAGGCTTGCGCCTTGTTGTAGTTGGCGATGCCGTCCATGATTTCCTTCTTGGCGGCTTCCGGACCTTCCCAGCCCTGCACCTTGACCCACTTGCCCTTCTCCAAGTCCTTGTAATGCTCGAAGAAATGCTCGATAGTCTTC
>JAYRLJ010000162.1:0-1139 GCA_041905305.1 Hylemonella sp.
CCTGCCGGGCGTGTGGGCTGTGGGCGATGTGGTGCGCGGCCCGATGCTGGCGCACAAGGCGGAGGAAGAGGGCGTGGCCGTGGCCGAGCGCATCGCCGGCCAGCACGGGCACGTGAACTTCAACACCATCCCCTGGGTCATCTACACCAGCCCGGAGATCGCCTGGGTCGGCCGCACTGAGCAGCAGCTCAAGGCGGACGGCGTGGCCTACAAGGCCGGCACCTTCCCCTTCCTGGCCAACGGACGCGCGCGTGCACTGGGTGATACCACCGGCATGGTGAAGTTCCTGGCCGATGCGAAGACCGATGAGATCCTGGGCGTTCACATCGTCGGCCCCATGGCCAGCGAACTGATCTCCGAGGCCGTGGTGGCGATGGAGTTCAAGGCCAGCGCCGAGGACATTGCACGCATCTGCCACGCGCACCCGTCGCTGTCCGAGGCGACCAAGGAAGCCGCGTTGGCGGTGGACAAGCGCACGCTGAACTTCTGAATCCGGGGCCCGGATTTTGGCGTCCGTTCGCGCAGCCTACGAAGCCGAGCTCAAGACGCGGGGTTATGCGAGTGACCCCGCGCAGCTGCGCGCCGTCGAGGCGCTGGAGCGCTGTGCCCAGGAATGGGCTGGCTACAAGGAAAAGCGCTCCAACGCGTTGAAGAAGCTCATCAACCGGCCGGACATCCCGAAGGGGGTCTACATGTACGGTGGGGTGGGGCGCGGCAAGAGCTTCCTGATGGACTGCTTCTTCAACGCGGTGCCGCTCCGGCGCAAGACACGCCTGCACTTTCATGAATTCATGCGGGAGGTGCATCGTGAACTGGCGGAGATGCAGGGTACGGTTAATCCGCTGAGCGTGCTGGGTGAGCGGATTGCCAAGAAGTACAAGCTGATCTGTTTCGACGAATTCCATGTGGCGGACATCACTGATGCCATGATCCTGCACCGCTTGCTGGCGGCGCTGTTTGACAACGGCGTGGGCTTGGTGGCGACTTCCAACTTCCGCCCCGACGACCTTTACCCCAACGGCTTGCACCGCGACCGCATTCTGCCGGCCATCGCGTTGCTGAATGAAAAGCTGAACGTCGTCAATGTAGACAACGGTACCGACTACCGGCGTCGCACGCTGGAGCATGTGAAGCTCTAC
>JAYRLJ010000162.1:1149-7295 GCA_041905305.1 Hylemonella sp.
GAGGCCGATGCGGCAATGACCGACGCCTTCAACCTGCTCGCCGAATCGCAGGACGAGGATCCGGTGCTGCACATCGAGGCGCGCGAGATCCAGGCGCGGCGCAAGGCGGGCGGCGTGGTCTGGTTCGATTTCAAGACCCTGTGTGGTGGGCCGCGCTCGCAGAACGACTACCTGGAAATCGCCACCCAGTTCCACACCGTGTTCCTGAGCGATGTGCCGCACATGCCGGTGCGCATGGCGTCCGAGGCGCGCCGCTTCACCTGGCTGGTGGATGTGTTGTATGACCGCCGCGTCAAGCTCATCCTGTCGGCTGCCGTGCCACCCGAGGCGTTGTACACCGAAGGGCCACTGGTACATGAATTCCCGCGTACCGTTTCGCGTTTGAACGAGATGCAGTCGCAGGAGTTCCTGTCATTGGAGCGGCGCGTGGTGGATACTAGCCTGACATGAAAACCCGCTTTTTCCTCTATGGACTCATGGTGTTGGCCGGGTTTGCGCTGGCGCAGGAGCCGGACGCGCTGCAGACAGAGCTTGACCGCATCCAGGCCGAACGTGTTCGGCAGGAGGCGAATTTTGCCCAGCAGGAGGCGGCCTGTTACCAGCGCTTTGCCGTCAACGACTGTCTGCGCAGAGTCAAGGCGGCTCGCCGTCCGGTGATGGAAGATCTGCGGCGGCAAGAGGTCGCGATTCAAGATGAGCGTCGTCGTTTGCGTGGCATTGAACAGCTGCAGCGGCTGGAGGAAAAAGCATCTTCTGAGGTGCAGCAGGAGGCCGCCGACAAGCGCGAGGAGGCATTGCGGGCCCACCAGGAACGGCTGGAACGTGCTGAGCAGAAGCAGGCCGAGAAGCTGCAAGCCGAGCAGGACCGCCTTGCCGCGCCGCCGCGCGGTGAGCGGGATAAATCATCGGATCGGCCAACGGCCGAGAGCCGCTCTGCCGACCGGCTGGAGTTCGAGGAGAAGCAACGCCAAGCCGTGGAGAACCGGGCGCGGCGTGACAAGGCCCTGGCCGACAAGGCGGCCAAGCCGCCGGTGCGCTCCCTGCCTACGCCGCCCTGACCACTGCGAGCGTCAGTCGAGCGGTTCAAGCTTGACGATCACCAGCGACAGGTTGTCGCCGCTGCCCCGGGCACGTGACCGGGCCTTGTCAATCAGGAACTCGCTGGCTTCACGGGCTGCCAGATGGGATAGGGCGTCCCCCAGTTCGTCGCTGCTGAAGTAGTGCCAGACGCCATCGCTGCAGGCCATCAGGGTGTCACCGGGGTGCAGCTGGGCGATGAAGTGCATGTCCATCGGCGGTTCGCTCTCGGTGCCGAGGCATCCCATCAGGATGTTGGACTGGGGGTGGACGTTGGCTTCCTCTTCCGTGATGCTGCCTTTGTCAACCAGGGTCTGGACATAGGAATGGTCCAGCGTGCGTTTGACGAGTCGGTCGCCGTGGAAGTGATAGATGCGCGAGTCGCCGGCATGGATCCAGTGGCATTCCCCGCCGGGGTTGATGAGGAACGCGGCCACGGTGCTGTGCGGTTCCTGTTCGGAGGAGATGGCCGCCAGCTTGATGACCAGATGCGCCTCCTGCACCAGCTGCTTGAGCAGCGTGGGGGCGTCATCGCTATCCGGTACATAGCGTTCGAACAGCTGCTTGGCCGTCATCATGACCTGGTCAGCCGCCGTGCGGCCGCCACTGCGGCCGCCCATGCCGTCGGCCACGACCGCCAGCAGGCAGCCGTTGACGCGCGGGTGCTTCAGCAGAGCCACCTGGTCCTGCTGGTAGTCACGGTCGCCCTTGTGGATGCCGGTCGATGCGGTGAGTCGATAGCCTTTGCTCATGGTCAGCCGTACGAAGGACAAAGTCCTCGATAAGTCGGTTTGAAAGACGTATTATCGAAGCAAGCGGGGAGCGCACGACACGGGCTCCCCCGGTCTGTCTTTTTGCCGCGACTCTTGGACTCCAACCTTCACTCCCCCGAACGTCGATTGATTGAACTGCGTATCGAGCACGCCGATCTCGATGCCTCGATCGACCGTCTTTGCCTGGCACTGCCGATTGATGAACTGCTGTTGCGGCGGCTCAAGAAGCGGCGCCTGATCCTGCGCGATGAAATCGATCGGCTGGAGCGCAGCCTGCAGCCCAACGAGCCGGCCTGATCCATGAGCTTGCAGGACCAGGTCCAGGAGGTCTTTGCGCCTGGCAGTGTGCTGGCGCGCGCCATCGAGGGCTTTCACCCCCGTCCCGGTCAGACCGAGATGGCCGTGGCGGTGGCGCGTACGGTGGAGCAGGGCGGGGCGCTGGTGGTCGAGGCGGGTACCGGCGTTGGCAAGACCTACTCGTACCTGGTGCCGGCTCTGCTCAGCGGCGAGCGGGTGCTGGTGTCTACCGCCACCAAGACCTTGCAGGATCAGCTGTTTGCCCGCGATCTGCCGCGGCTGATCGAGGTACTGGGCTTGCCGGTACGCATCGCCCTGCTCAAAGGGCGTGGCAGCTATCTGTGCCTGCACCGGCTCATGCAGGCGCGGCACGCCGTGGCGCCCACCGAAGCCTCAGCCAGCCGGGCGTTGGCGCGCATCGAGGTGTGGGCGCAGCAGACCCGCAGTGGCGATCTGGCGGAACTCCCGGGCCTGGATGAACGCTCGCCGGTCATTCCCCTGGTGACCTCCACGCGCGAGAACTGCCTTGGCAGCCAGTGTCCGAAGTTCCGTGACTGCCACGTCAATCTGGCACGGCGCGAGGCGCTGGCGGCCGATGTGGTGGTGATCAACCATCACCTGTTCTTTGCCGATCTGGCGGTGCGTGAATCCGGCATGGCCGAGCTGCTGCCGACGGTGCGGACCGTGATCTTTGACGAGGCGCATCAGCTCAATGAAACCGGTGTCCAGTTCCTGGGTCGCCAGCTGTCGACCGGCCAACTGCTGGACTTCGCCCGCGACATGCTGGCCTGCGGCCTGCAACAGGCCCGTGGGCTGGTGGATTGGTCACAGCGTGCCTCGGTACTGGAGCGGGCCGCGCGCGACCTGCGTCTGTGCGTGGGGCGTGCCTACCCAGGGGCCAAGCTGGGTTGGACGACCGACGCGCCGGAGCAGATCGATGCCCCAGCCTGGTCGGACGCGCTCGCCCGCGTGCAGGAGGCCTGTGCGGAGGCGGTATCGGCATTGGCCACAGTGAGCGAGATCGCACCCGACTTCGTGCGCCTGCAGGAGCGGGCCGAGGTGCTGACCGCGACGGCGGCTTTCTTTACCCAACCCTGCACGGCGGGCTCGGTGCGCTGGGTGGATGTCGGCAGCCAGCTCCGGTTGGTCGAGTCGCCGCTGGACATTGCCGACACCGTGCAGACCCGCCTGCTGGCGCCGCAAACGGAGGGCGGGGTGCGGTCGTGGATCTTCACCTCGGCCACGCTGGGTGACGACGAGCGCCTGAGCTGGTTTACCGAACCCTGCGGCCTTACGCAGGCCGAGATTCTGCGGGTGGACAGCCCCTTCGATTATGCAAGCCAGGCAGCTTTGTACGTGCCGTCCGATCTGCCGAAGCCGGCGGACCCAGGCCACAGCGGACAGGTGGCGATGCTGGTGGCGCGCCTGGCACAGGGCTTGGGCGGCCGCACGCTGGTGCTGACCACCACCTTGCGCGCCTTGCGGGCCATCAGCGAGGCCTTGCCTTTGCATTTGCCGTCGGAAAGCGGCTTGCAGGTGCTGGCCCAGGGGCAGAGTCCCAAGCGGGAGTTGCTGGCGCGATTTCGCCAGGCGGCGGAGCCGGGGCACAGCGGTTGCATCCTGGTGGCCTCGGCTTCGTTCTGGGAGGGAGTCGATATCCCTGGCGATGCCCTGCAGCTGGTGGTGATCGACAAACTGCCGTTTCCGCCCCCGAATGATCCGTTGGTGCAGGCCCGCGCCAGACGTCTGGAGGCGGCGGGACGCAGCCCGTTCAATGCGTATTTCGTCCCGGAGGCGGCCGTGGCGCTCAAGCAGGGCGCCGGTCGGCTGATCCGGCGGGAGAGCGATCAGGGTGTTCTGGTGCTGTGCGACACCCGTCTGCTGCAGATGGGCTATGGGCGACGACTGTTGGCGGCCTTGCCGCCGATGCGCAGATTGCGCTCGGAAGCGGAGGTGCTTCAGACGCTGGTCGAACTCACCAAACCTTCCACCACGGATCTGACTTCGGTTTGAAGCCGCGGCTCAGGTATTCGCTCTGCGGGTAGTTCTTCTCCATCACGCGTCGGGCGTCGTCACGCAACTGCGGCATGTTCAGTGCGTCGTAGGAGGCCACCATGATGTAAAGCGCTTCTTCCAGGGCGGGCGCTTGCTGGAAGTCGGACAGCGCAATCTGCGCGCGGTTGATGGCCGCCAGGTAGGCTCCGCGCGAATAGTAGTAGCGTGCCACGTGAACTTCGTACTGCGCCAGCGAGTTGACGATGTAATTCATGCGCGCCCGGGCATCGGGCGTGTAGCGGGATTCCGGGAAGCGGGTCACCAACTCCTTGAACGCTTCAAAAGACTCCTTGGCAGCTTTCTGGTCACGTTCTGACAGGTCCTGGCGTGTGACCGAGGAGAACATGCCCAGGTCACCGTTGAAGTTGATGATGCCCTTCAGGTAGAGCGCGTAATCCAGCGCCGGGCTGGCCGGATGCAGCTTGATGAAGCGGTCCAGCGTCGCCAGGGCCTGGGCCGGTTCCTGGTACTTGTAGTGGGCGTAGGCCTTGTCCAGCTGCGCCTGCTGCGCCAGCGGGGTGCCGGCTGCGCGGCCTTCGAGCTTTTCGAACAGCGGGATGGCCTTGTCGTACGCGCCGACACTGAGCTCGTCCTTGGCTTCGGCATAGATCTTGTTCGGGCTCATGCCAGCCGTCGGGTCAACCGGCTTGGATGAGCAGCCGGCCACCAGCAAGGCGCTGCCCGCCAGGAGCATGGTGCAGACCGCCGATAATTTGGTGCGAAGCATGAAGGCCACTCTCTCTTGAACGAATCGAAATCAATTATATCGACCGACCCCGTTGAGGATGCGCTCGACGACGGGCTGGACAACCCGGTCGAATCCGAATCGGAGTCACGTGCCTGGCGGGTGGGCGAAGCCCAGCATGGGCAGCGCCTCGACCGCGCCCTGGCCGAGTTGATACCGGAGTTTTCGCGCAGTTACCTGCAGCAGTTGGTCGAAGCCGGTGCCGTGACCCAGAACGGACTGGTGCTGCGCAAGCCGGCGCAGAAGGTGAAGGCGGGCGAACAAGGCGTGATCGAATTGCGTCCGACGCCGCAGAGCCAGGCCTTCAAGCCCCAGACCATGGATTTGGAGATCGTGTTCCAGGACGAGCACCTGCTGGTGTTGAACAAGCCTGCTGGCCTGGTGGTACATCCCGCGCCGGGCAACTGGAGCGGCACGCTGCTCAACGGCCTGCTGGCCCATGATGCGCAGGCTGCGCAGCTGCCGCGCGCCGGCATCGTGCATCGGCTGGACAAGGACACCAGCGGGCTGATGGTGGTGGCCCGGACGCGTGCGACGATGGATGCGCTGGTGCGCCTGATCGCGCAGCGCGAGGTGAGTCGCCAGTATGTGGCTTTGGCGCATCAGCCATGGCAGGGCCCTCGGCAGCGCGAGATCGAGGCGCCGATCGGACGGGACCCGCGCAATCGTCTGCGCATGGCGGTGGTGGACTTGGTCCGCCATGCCGGCAAGCCGGCGAAGACCACAGTGGAGCTGCTGGCCAATGGTTCGATGGGATGCTGGCTGCGTTGTACCTTGCATACGGGTCGCACGCATCAGATCAGGGTCCATCTGGCCTCGATTGGCCATCCGCTGGTGGCAGACACGCTGTACGGCGGTGCACCGGCGGCGGGGCTGCAGCGGCAGGCGCTGCATGCCTTCAGGCTGGCGTTCCGGCACCCCGTCACGGCGCAGGCGCTGGTGTTCCGTGCCCCGCTGCCGGCCGATCTGCAGCTCGCTCTGCAGGCCTGGGGGCTGGGCTACAATGACTCGCAGGAAGACCGGTAGGGCCTTCCTCGGCCCCGGCTGCTGCCGGGTCGCCCCTGGGTTCTGGACGCACCGTCCCTGAGCCTCACCTCGCCACCACCCTGATACACGCATCTCCATGATGCTTTTTTCTGGATTCGCAAGACCATGAATACGGCGGATGCCAAGCGCGTGCTGGAAACGGCCTTGATCTG
>JAYRLJ010000163.1:0-7288 GCA_041905305.1 Hylemonella sp.
GATCAGAACGGTGTGACTGCAGATGACTGATACCCAAGCGAAAGCCGACCCCGATACCTTGACCCTGCTGGACCGCGATCACAGCATCCTGGCCTTCAACTGGCGCGTGTTCGACTGGGCCCGCCGTGACGACGTGCCCTTGCTGGAGCGTCTGCGCTACCTGTGCATCGTCTCCTCCAACCTGGACGAGTTCTTCGAGGTGCGGGCCGAGCCGCACCTGAGCGCCAAACAGGGCCATGACCAGGACGGTACCTACACCGAAGCATCGTTCGACCGCCTGTCCAAGGCCATCCACGAACTGGTAGACCGGCAGTACGCGCTTTACAACGATGCGCTCATCCCTGCGTTCGAAAAGCAGGGCATCAAGATTGTCTCGCACGGCGAGCGCAATGCCGCGCAGCGGCGCTGGGTCAAGCAGTACTTCGAGAGCGAAGTCAAGCCCTTGCTGATTCCGGTCGGCCTGGATCCGTCGCACCCGTTTCCCCAGGTGGCCAACAAGTCGCTCAACTTCATCGTCCGTCTGGCCGGCCACGACGCCTTTGGCCGCGAGAACGACATTTCCATCGTCAAGGTGCCGCGCGCGCTGCCGCGCCTGATCTGCCTGCCCGAGAAGCTGTGCGGCAAGCGGCGTCTGTTCGTCTCGCTCTCCAGCGTGATCCGGGCCCACCTGGACGAGCTGTTCCCGGGGCGCGACGTCGGCCAGTTCTCGCAGTTCCGCGTCACCCGGCATTCCGATCTGGCGGTGGACGAGGAAGACGCCAAGAACCTGCGCACAGCCCTGCGCCAGGGTCTGCAGCACCGCCACTACGGGCAGGCGGTGCGGCTGGAGGTGTCGGCCGGGTGCTCCGACTACCTGGCCAATTTCCTGCTCAAGCAGTTCGACCTGCCCGAGGGCGCGCTCTTTCGCGTGCAGGGACCGGTCAACCTGGTGCGTCTGAGCCAGCTGGTCGATCTGGTCGACGAGCCGCGTCTTCGTTTCCCTCCCTACAATGCCTCCTATCCCAACCAGCTGGTGCGCGACCAGTCGATTTTCGACCAGCTCAAGCGCGGTGACGTGCTCATCCACCAGCCCTACGAGAGCTTCGAGGGCGTGCTGGCTTTTCTGCGCGAGGCGGTCAATGACCCGCAGGTGGTGGCCATCAAGCAGACCATCTACCGCACCGGCTCCAACTCCGAGCTGATGGAGCTGCTGCGCGAAGGCGTGCGGCGCGGCAAGGAAGTGATGGTGGTGCTGGAACTGAAGGCGCGCTTCGACGAAGAGGTCAACATCAACTGGGCCGACAAGCTGGAGTCGATTGGTGTGCAGGTGGTGTACGGCGTGGTCGGACTCAAGACCCATGCCAAGATGATGCTCATCACGCGGCGCGAGGGCCGGCACTACCGGCGTTACGCGCACCTGTCGACCGGCAACTACAACCCGGTGACGGCGCGCTTCTACACCGACATCAGCCATCTGACGGCCGACACCGCGCTCACCGCCGACATTGAGCATGTGTTCGTGCACCTGGCCGGGCAGAGCAAGCTGCCGCGCCTGAACCGCCTGTGGATGGCGCCGTTTCATCTGCACCGCAAGCTGCTGGAGAAGGTCGAGGCGCTGACGCAGGCGGCCGCAGCCGGTCGGCCGGCGCGCATCGTGGCCAAGATGAACGCGCTGACGGACGAGGCCCTGATCCGCGCGCTGATCAAGGCCGGCCAGCAGGGCGTGAAGATCGACCTCATCGTGCGTGGCGCCTGCATGCTGCCGGCGCAGGTGCCCGGCCAGACGGACAACATCCGGGTGCGCTCCATCATCGGGCGCTTCCTGGAGCATGCGCGGGTGTTTTATTTCCGCGAGGGCGAGAACGAAGAGCTCTACCTGTCGAGCGCCGACTGGATGAACCGCAACATGCTGCGCCGCGTCGAGTTGGCCTGGCCGGTGCTCGATCCCTTGCTACGCCAGCGCATTGTCGACGAATGCCTGGTGGCCGGCCTGCATGACAGCCTGGACGCCTGGGACTTGCAGCCCGATGGCCGCTACCTGCGGGCGCGGGCGGCTGGCGGTGGCGCACATGGTGCGCAGGATGCCTTGATGGCGCGCTACGCCGCGCGCGAGTCGCGTCGGGGTTGATCATGGACCTGGTCTTGTGGCGCCACGCGGAAGCCCAGGACTGGGTCGAGGGCTGCAACGACCTGGAGCGCTCGCTGACACCGCGTGGCGAGAAGCAGGCCGCGCGCATGGCCGCCTGGCTTGACCGCCAGTTGCCGGAAGGGGCCCGTATCCTGGTCAGCCCGGCACGCCGCACCGAGCAGACCGCACTGGCCCTGGGGCGCAAGTACAAGATCCGCGATGAACTGGCGCCGGACGGCACGGCGCAGCAGTTGCTGGACGTGGTGCAGTGGCCCAACGGGCGCGCTGCCACGCTGGTGGTCGGCCATCAGCCCGTGCTGGGCGAGGTCATCGCCCAGTTGCTGGGCATGCAGGCCAAGGACTGCGCGGTGCGCAAGGGCGCCGTGTGGTGGCTGCGCCATCGCGTGCGCGATGGCGTGCCGCAGACGGTGCTGCTGGCGGTGCAATCGCCCGAGGTGCTGTAAGTCCCGTACGGGAACTCAGACCTTCTTGGGGCGCCCGGTCTTGATCGACGGCACGGCCTTGAGTGCCGCGAGGAGGGCGGCGTCCGACAGACCGTTCAAGGCCTTGATGCCGGCGCGCAGCAGTTCGCTCTTCTTGACCGGGTGGGCCAGCTTGGCGGCCCGCAGCTTCAGCTCATCCAGCACCGAGTACTCGGTCTTCGGGATGGTGAAGCTGTCACGCACCAGCTTGGGCTTTTTTGCCTTGCTGGGCTTGACCTCCGCGACGACGGTCACAGGCTTGGCCGGGGTAGCGGGTGCGGACTTGCGCACCGGCGCGGTCTTCTTGGTGGTCGGCGCTTTGCGGACCACGGTCTTGACAGCCTTGGCGGTTTTTGTGGGGACGGTCTTCTTGCTGGTTGCCATGGGGTGGGCCTCACTGAAATGGAATAAACAGTTTATACAGTTGATCCGCGACTCACAACCACACTCGCGTGACGAGGTGCTACGTGTCATGTGAATGTCATAACGGCGTCATGTGGCTGACATCCGGCGCGGGCATAGTCGTGGTGTGATCGATGAGGGAGCGACCGGCGTATGCCGGAACAATGATTTACACGCGCTGGTGGCGGCCTGGCCGGCGGCGGCCATGGAGCTGAACGAGATGAGCGATCCGATCTGCCTGCTGCGTGGGGAGTTGCTGCCGGACGTGGTCCATGGCAGCGGCCCGCTGGCCCGCCTGATGCGCACGCAGAGCCTGCATGCCGTGTTCCAGCCCATTGCCGATCTCAAGGACGGCGCCATCCATGCCCACGAGGCCTTGATCCGCGGTCCGGTCGACAGTGCGCTGCACGGCGCCGAGGCGCTGCTGCTGGCAGCCCAGGCCGAGGGCCTGCTGTACGAGCTGGAGTTTTTCTGCATCTACACCGCACTCCGGCAGTGGGGGCAGCTTCGGCAACCCGGGCGGCTGTTCCTGAACATCAGTGCCAATGCGTTGGTGCAGCTGGTGCAGCTTGGCGGCTGCGCCTGCTTCAGCAAGTGCGTGCGCGACCTGGGGGTATCACCTCGCATGGTGGTGCTGGAGATCACCGAGCATGAGCGCGTGAGCGATATGCAGGCCCTGGTCGACGTGGTGCAGCAACTGCGCAATGCCGGTCTGGCGTTGGCGCTGGATGACTTTGGTGACGGCCGCTCCAGCCTGCGCCTGTGGTCGCAGATCAAGCCGGACCTGGTGAAGATCGACAAGTACTTCAGCCGCAACATCAGCGGCCATGCCGACAACCTCAAGACGCTGCAGGCCCTGATGCAGATCGCCGAGATTTTCGGCACCGCGCTGGTGGCCGAGGGCATCGAGAACGCCGAGGACCTGCGCGTGCTGCGCGATCTGGGTCTGGCCTACGGCCAGGGCTACTTCCTCGGCCGCCCCGCCCAGGCGGTGCTGCCCACCATCCGTTCGGACGCAGTGGAGGTCCTGCAGGACTCGCGCGTGGCGGTGCTGCCGGAGCAGCGACATATCTCGCGCATGGGGCATCTGCGCCATCTGTCGCTGATCCATGCGCCCTGTGTTGCTCCGACAACGAGCAATGACGAGGTGGCCGCGCTCCTGCTGGCGCGGCCCGAGCTGCATGCGCTGGCCGTGGTCGATGGCGGGCGCCCGGTGGCCATCATCAACCGGCAGCTCTTCATGGACCATTACGCGACCATGTACTTCCGCGAGATCTTCGGCAAGAAGTCGTGCCTGCAGTACGCCAATCCGCAGCCGCGGTTGATTGAGCGCAACCACGACATCGACGAGCTGATCGGCATCCTGACCTCGCAGGACCAGCGCTACCTGAGTGACGGCTTCATCGTGACCGAGAACGGCCGCTATGTTGGCCTGGGCACCGGCGACCAGCTGGTGCGCTCGGTCACCGAGTTGCGGCTGGAGGCGGCCCGGCATGCCAATCCTCTGACGTTCCTGCCAGGCAACATTCCGATCAGTCTGCACATCAAGCGGCTGCTCGATGGCGAGGCGTCGTTCGTGGCCTGCTACCTCGACATGAACAACTTCAAGCCCTTTAATGACCACTACGGGTACTGGCGCGGCGACGAGATGATCCGCCTTCTGGCGCGGCTGGCGGTGGCGCATGCCGATCCCCAGCGCGACTTTGTCGGCCATGTCGGCGGCGATGATTTCCTGATCCTGTTCCAGAGCGAGGACTGGCGGCAGCGCTGCGAGTTGATCGTCAGCGAGTTCGCCCACAAGGCGCGCGATCTGTTCGACGAGGCCGGGCGCCTGTGTGGTGGCATCCATGCCGAAGACCGCCATGGCGTGATGCGCTTCTACCCCTGCACCACCCTGTCCATCGGTGCGGTGCTGGTCGGCCCGTCGGCCCTGCGCGACGCGGAGGAGGTCGCGACCCAAGCCGCACTGGCCAAGCACGAAGCCAAGATGAACGGGGGTGGCCTGTATGTGCGTGGTGACCGCGACCTGATGGCGGCCTGATCGCCGCCTGTCATCCTCAGCGTTCGCGGAAGCTCAGCGTCCAGGGCGTCTTCTGCCAGGCCAGCAGTTCCTCGTGCAGCAGGTGGGCTGACTGCGGGTAGGCCTCACTCCAGCCGCGGCGGCAGCTCAGCGCCAGGCCGTGCGAGCCCACGCGTTCCAGCTGCAGCCCCTGCAGATCGGGTTCGCGCCGGGCATGGCAGAGCAGCACGGCCAGGCGCAGGGCCAGCAGCTGCCGCACGAACACGTCGTCCTCGAAATCCACCTCCAGCTTGCGCAGCTTGCCGCGGTGTCCGAGCACCAGCAGGCTCAGGCGGTGCAGCTCGGGCATGGTGAAGCCCGCGGCGTCGGCGTTGTCGAGGATGTAGGCGCCGTGCTTGTGGTAATCGCTGTGCGAGATCTGGCTGCCGATCTCGTGCAACTGCGCGGCCCAGCCGAGCTTGCGCAGGTGGCGTTCCAGCTCGCCGTTGACGAACTCGCCGGCGACCTGCCGGAACAGCAGGCGCGCGGCCTTGCTGACGCGCTGTGCCTGCGCCTGGTCGACATTGAATTTGCTGGCCAGGCGCTGCACGCTGGCGTGGCGCTGGTCGGTCTGTTCGTGCTCGCGGTCCAGCAGGTCATAGAGGGCACCATGCCGCAGCGCACCCTGGGCCACCTGCATGGTGTCGATGCCCAGCAGGTCGAATACCGCCCGCAGCACGCTGACGCCGCCGCCGATGACGGCACGCCGGTCTTCCTTCATGCCCTCCAGCCGTACGCGATCGGCGCTTTGCGCCTTGAGCAGGCGATCCAGCAGCCAGTCCAGGCCTTCGCGCGTCACCTGGTCCTGCGGCCAGCCGGCCTGGACCAAGATGTCACCGACGGCGCCCACGGTGCCGGAGGAGCCGTAGGCCACGTCCCAAGCTTCGGGGACATACGTGTTGAGCGCTTCGTCCAGCACCGCCTTGGCGGCCACTTCGGCCGTCTCGAAGGCCTGTGCGCTGAACACGCCGTCCGGGAAGTAGCGCATCGACCAGGCCACGCTGCCAACGCGGAACGATTCCATGGCCTCGGCCGTGTACGACTGTCCCAGGATCAGCTCGGTCGAGCGGCCGCCGATGTCCACCACCAGCCGGCGCTCGTCGGATTGCGGCAGCAGATGGGCTACGCCCTGGTAGATCAGGCGCGCTTCCTCGCGACCAGAAATCACGTCGATCGGGAAACCCAGGATTTCGGTCGCCCGCGTCAGGAACTCGTCGCGGTTGCGTGCCTCGCGCAGGGTCTGGGTGGCCACGGCGCGCACCTGGAATTTGCGGAAACCGGCCAGACGCTCACCGAAACGGGCCAGGCAATCCCAGCCGCGCTGCATGGCCTGGCGGGAGAGGTTGCGGTTCTCGTCCAGGCCGTTGCCCTGGCGGACGGTTTCCTTCAGGTACTCGGTCCGCTGGATCTGGCCGTGGTCGAGGTAGCCGATTTCGAGGCGAAAGCTGTTCGAGCCGAGGTCCACGGCGGCGAGGCGGGTTCCGTTTTGCATGGTGTCAGTTGAAGCTGGCCGGCAGCATAGCACCGGCAGGAGGGGCCCTTGGGGCCTGCCAGGGCCGCGCGGTGGCGCTAGGGGCAGCCTAGCCGGGGGGTGTGACGGTGTCGTGAAATCAGTTTGACTGATTCATGACAAAATCATGACCCGTTGGTGGATCAATGGGTCTGCGCTTGTCATATTGCTGACATAAAAACTTCTTAAAGTCGTTTTCGGTTCTTAAACCACCTATTTTCAAGGAGCTTTTCGATGAAAACGACTTTCAAGCGCGCCCTGCTCAGCCGGGCGGCTGTGGCCCGGTTGGCCGGCGCCGGCGTGGCGACCGCCCAGGACGTGACGGGTGCCGGCGCCAGCTTCCCCGCTCCCCTGTACGCCAAGTGGGCGTCTGACTACAACAAGGCTACGGGCGTCAAGATCAATTACCAGTCGGTCGGCTCCGGTGCCGGCATTCGCCAGATCGACGCCAAGACGGTCGATTTCGGTGCCTCCGACATGCCTCTGAAGGACGACGAGCTGGCCAAGAAGGGTCAACTGCAGTTCCCGACCGTCATCGGCGGCGTGGTGCCGGTGGTGAACATCCAGGGTGTGAGTGCCGGCCAGCTCAAGCTGAGCGGCCAGCTGATCGCTGACATCTACCTCGGCAAGATCACCAAGTGGAACGACGCGGCCATCAAGTCGCTCAACCCCAGCCTGAATCTGCCGGATGCCGCGATTGCTCCGGTGCGTCGCGCCGACGGTTCCGG
>JAYRLJ010000164.1:0-7280 GCA_041905305.1 Hylemonella sp.
CGCGCAGGGCATCGCCCAGATCGCCGTCGTCATGGGTTCGTGCACCGCCGGCGGCGCCTACGTGCCGGCGATGAGCGACGAGACCATCATCGTCAAGAACCAGGGCACCATCTTCCTCGGTGGCCCGCCGCTGGTGAAGGCGGCCACCGGCGAGGTGGTGACGGCGGAAGACCTGGGCGGTGGCGACGTGCACACGCGCCTTTCGGGCGTGGCCGACCACCTGGCGCAGAACGACCTGCATGCGCTGGCGCTGGCGCGCATGGCGGTGAAGAACCTCAACGCGCGCAAGGCGCCGCCGGTGAGCCTGACCGAGCCCGTGCCGCCGCGCTACGCGGCCGAGGAGCTGTATGGCGTGATCCCGACCGACACGCGCAAGCCCTTCGACGTGCGCGAGATCATCGCCCGTATCGTCGACGGCTCCGAGTTCGACGAGTTCAAGGCGCGCTATGGCACCACGCTGGTCTGCGGCTTCGCACGCATCGAAGGCATGCCGGTGGGCATCGTGGCCAACAACGGCATCCTGTTCTCCGAATCGGCCCTGAAGGGCGCGCACTTCATTGAGCTGTGCTGCCAGCGCAAGATTCCGCTGGTGTTCCTGCAGAACATCACCGGCTTCATGGTCGGGCGCAAGTACGAGAACGAGGGCATTGCCCGCAACGGCGCCAAGATGGTGACGGCGGTGTCCACCGCCCAGGTGCCCAAGTTCACCGTCATCATCGGCGGCTCGTTTGGCGCCGGCAACTACGGCATGTGCGGTCGCGCCTTTGACCCGAGGTTTTTGTGGATGTGGCCCAACGCGCGCATCTCGGTCATGGGCGGCGAGCAGGCCGCCAGCGTGCTGGCCACAGTCAAGCGCGACGGCATCGAAGCCAAGGGTGGCCAGTGGAGCATGGAGGAGGAAGAGGCCTTCAAGGCGCCGATCCGCCGCCAGTACGAGGACCAGGGCCATCCCTACTACGCCACCGCCCGCCTGTGGGACGACGGTGTCATCGACCCGGCCGACACGCGGCGTGTGCTGGCGCTCGGCCTGAGCGCGGCGCTGAATGCGCCGATCCCGGACACCAAGTTCGGCGTGTTCCGGATGTAAGGACAAGACCATGTTCAAGAAAATTCTGATTGCCAACCGCGGTGAAATCGCCTGCCGGGTCGCAGCCACCGCCAGGCGGATGGGCATCCAGACCGTTGCGGTTTATTCCGATGCCGATGCGAATGCCAAGCACGTTGCCGTCTGCGACGAGGCGGTGCACATTGGCGGCAGCGCGCCGGCCGAGAGCTACCTGCGCTGGGAGCGCATCATCGAGGCGGCCAAGGCCACCGGGGCCCAGGCCATCCACCCCGGTTACGGCTTCCTGAGCGAGAACGAGGCCTTTGCCCAGGCCTGTGCCGCGGCCGGCCTGGTCTTCATCGGCCCGCCGGCCTCCGCCATCCTGGCCATGGGCCTGAAGGCCGAGTCCAAGCGTTTGATGGAAAAGGCCGGCGTGCCGCTGGTGCCGGGCTATCACGGTGCCGACCAGGACACCAAGTTGCTGCAACATGAGGCTGACCGCATTGGCTACCCAGTGCTGATCAAGGCCAGCGCCGGCGGCGGCGGCAAGGGCATGCGCGTGGTGGAAAAGCGCGAGGACTTCGAGAGCTCGCTGGCCTCCTGCCAGCGCGAGGCCATCAACAGCTTCGGCGATGCAGCGGTGCTGATCGAGAAGTACGTCATGCGCCCGCGCCACATCGAGATCCAGGTCTTCGGTGACACCCAGGGCAACTACGTCTATCTGTTCGAGCGTGACTGCTCGGTGCAGCGCCGCCACCAGAAAGTGCTGGAGGAGGCGCCGGCGCCGGGCCTGACGCCCGAGATGCGCCAGCAGATGGGCCAGGCGGCGGTGGCCGCGGCGCGCGCCGTCAACTACGTCGGTGCCGGTACGGTGGAGTTCATCGTCGAACAACGTGACGGGAAGATGAGCTTCTTCTTCATGGAGATGAACACCCGGTTGCAGGTGGAGCACCCGGTGACGGAAGCCATCACCGGGCTGGACCTGGTGGAGTGGCAGCTGCGCGTGGCGGCGGGCGAGCCCTTGCCGCTGCAGCAGGCGCAACTGCAGATCCGCGGCCACGCGATCGAAGCGCGCATCTGCGCCGAGAACCCGGACAAGCATTTCCTGCCCGCCACCGGCACGCTGCAGACCTATGCGTTGCCGGACTGCAGCGAGTTCAGCGTGAGCGCGGTGCGGGTCGATTCCGGCGTGCGCGAGGGCGACACCATCAGCCCGTTCTACGACTCGATGGTGGCCAAACTCATCGTGCATGGCGACACGCGCGAGCAGGCGCTGGCCCGGCTGGATGCGGCGCTGGCGGCCACGCGCATCGTTGGCCTGCAGACCAATGTGCAGTTCCTGCGTCATGTGCTCGCCAGCCGTTCCTTTGCGCAGGCCGATCTGGACACGGCGCTGATCGCGCGTGAAGCGGGTGTGCTGTTCGAGCAGGAAAAGGTGGGCTTGCCGCTGGCCGCGGCGGCCGTGGTGGCGCACACCTTGCTGCAGGAGCAGGCCGGCGTGGCCGGCGCCGGCTGGACCGATCCGTGGGCGCGGCGCGATGGCTGGCGCTCGCATGGCGTGACGCAACGCTATTTCGACCTGGAGTTCCACGGCGAGCGGCACACCGCGGTACTGCGCTATCTGCATGACGGCGCGCTGCAGCTGCAGGTGGGCGATACGGGCGGTGCCTTGCAGCTGGCCGCCGCACGCGATGGCATCGACCTCGGCTACGCGGGCCAGCGCCTGCGCGTGCAGGTGGTGCGCAGCGGCGAGGTGGCGCATGTGTTTGCGCCGCAGGGTGCGACGCAGCTCACCGTGCTGGATGCGCTGGCCCATGCCGGCGAGACGCAGGCCGAGGGCGGGCGGCTCACGGCGCCGATGCCGGGCAAGGTGGTGTCGTTCGCGGTGAAGGCGGGCGATGCGGTGACCAAGGGCCAGGTGCTGGCGGTGATGGAGGCGATGAAGATGGAACACACCATCGCCGCGCCGGCAGACGGTACGGTGGCCGAACTGCTCTATGCACCGGGCGACCAGGTGGCCGAAGGGGCCGAACTGCTGAAGCTGTCGGCCGCGTGACGCGGTGGCGCAGCGGCTGCCCTTAAGCTCGGCGCATGAAACTCTATTTCTGCTGCACCGACTTCAAGGCGGAACCCTGGCTGGCCGCCCTGCGCGCGGCCCTGCCGCAGGCCGAGGTGGAGGTCTGGGCGCCGGGCGCGCCACCGGGTGACTACGCCGTGGTCTGGGCGCCGCCGCAGGACTTCCTCGACGAGCAGCCGCAACTCAAGGCGCTGTTCAACCTCGGCGCCGGTGTCGATGCGCTGACCCAACTGAAGGTGCCGACGACGACCTGTCTGGTGCGGCTGGATGACGCCGGCATGTCGGTGCAGATGGCCGAGTACGTGGTGCATGCGCTGATCCGCCACTTCCGCGAGTTCGACGTCTATGAGCGGGACGTGGCGCAAGGCCAGTGGTCGTTCCGTCGGCCCCGCCTGCGGCAGGATTTTCCGGTCGGCCTCATGGGGCTGGGCGTGCTCGGGCAGCGCGTGGCCAGCGCGGTGCAGCAATTCGAGTTTCCGGTGCTGGGTTGGAGCCGCAGTGCCAAGGAGGTGCCGGGCGTGCGTTGCTATACGGGCGAGGAACAGTTGCCCGACTTTCTGGCCGAGACGCGCGTGCTGGTCTGCCTGCTGCCGCTCACCACGGAGACGGAAGGCATTCTGAACCGCGAGACCTTGGCGCAATTGCGTCCGGGTGGCTACCTGATCAACGTGGCGCGTGGCGGCCATCTGGTGGAAGAGGACCTGATTCCCCTGCTGGATGCCGGCCACCTGGCCGGCGCCACGCTCGATGTGTTCCGGCAGGAGCCGCTGCCGGCGGGCCATCCGTTTTGGCGCCACCCCAAGATCACCGTGACGCCGCACACCGCGGCGCGCACCTTGCGCGACGAGAGCGTGGCGCAGATCGCCAGCAAGATCGCCCGCCTGGAGCGAGGGGAATCGATTGCCGGTATCGTCGATCCCCTGAAAGGTTATTGATATGAGTCTTCCCTCCCGCGTCCAACTGATCGACGTCGGTCCGCGCGACGGCCTGCAGAACGAAAAGCAGCCGGTGCCGGCGGCGGTGAAGATCGAGCTGGTGCATCGCCTGCAGGACGCCGGCCTAAAGGAGATCGAGGTCACCAGCTTCGTCAGCCCCAAGTGGGTGCCGCAGATGGGCGACAACGCCGAGGTCATGGCCGGCATCACGCGCCGCGCTGACGTGCGCTACTCGGTGCTGGTGCCCAACCTCAAGGGCTGGGAGGCGGCCGTGGCCTCGAAGCCCGACGAGATCGTGGTCTTCGGCGCCGCCAGCGAGGCCTTCAGCCAGAAGAACATCAACTGCTCGATCGCCGAGAGCATCGAGCGCTTTGCGCCGGTGGTGGCGGCCGCGCGGGCGGCCGGCGTTCGCGTGCGGGGTGCCATGAGCTGCACCGTCGGGTGCCCTTACGAGGGTGAGGTGGCACCCGAGCGCGTGGGCATGTTGGCAAAGCTGATGAAGGACATTGGCGTGCAGCGCGTGGATGTGGCCGACACCATCGGCGTCGGCACGCCGCGCAAGGTGCAGCGCGCCATCGAGGCGACACTGGCGCACTTCAGCCTCGACGATGTCTCCGGTCACTTCCATGACACCTACGGTCAGGCGCTGGTCAACACCTACGCCGCGCTCGAGATGGGGGTGTGGAACTTCCAGTCCTCGGTGGCCGGCCTCGGCGGCTGCCCGTACGCCAAGGGAGCCACCGGCAACGTGGCGACCGAAGACGTGGTCTACCTGCTGCAGGGCTTGGGCATCGACACCGGCATCGATCTGGACCAGCTGGTCAATGCCGGCCAGTTCATCAGCGATGTGCTGCAGCGCAAGCCGAATTCGCGCGTGGCGACCGCGTTGCTCGCCAAGCGCGCCTGATGATGGATGCTACTGTTTCGATCGCTGACCGCGCCCGCCAGGCAAGGGCTGTTGGCGAAAATGTGCCTTCGCCGTGCATCTCGGTATGCAAGATGGATGCGCAGCGCGTCTATTGCCTGGGCTGTCTGCGGACGATCGAGGAAATCCGCGCCTGGTCGACCCTGAGCGACGCCGACAAGCGCACGGTCTGGACCCGGATCGAGCAACGTGCCGGCATGCAGGAGCCAAGATCATGAAGCAGATCACCTTCTACCTGGATTTCGTCTCGCCCTATGCCTACCTGGCCTTCGAGAAGCTGCCGGAGGCGTTGATGGACCTGAGTTATGCGGTGCGCTACAAGCCGGTGCTGCTGGGTGGCATGCTCAAGCACCATGGCCAGCTCGGCCCGGCCGAGGTGCCCAGCAAGCGCGACTGGACCTACCGCCACGTGCAGTGGCTGGGCCACCACCACCAGGTGCCGCTGCAGATGCCGGCGGTGCACCCCTTCAACCCGCTGCCCCTTTTGCGACTGGCGATTGCCTGCGCGCAGGGTGGGGACCCGAACCGCTATGTGTGCGAGACGCTGTTGCGCCATGTCTGGCGCGGCGGTGCCGACGCACTGGACGCAGCACGGTTGCAGGGGCTGCATGAACAGCTGAAGCCTGCGCTGGCGCTCGATGATGCGCAGGTCAAGGCCTGTCTGCGCGCCAACACCGAAGAGGCGATTGCCGCCGGAGTCTTCGGTGTGCCGGCCTATGCGGTGGACGACAAGCTGTTCTGGGGCTTCGATGCGCTGCCCATGCTGCGCGATTACCTGCGGGGCGACCCGTGGTTCGCAGGCGAGGGCTGGCACGGCGTCGGTCAGGTGACGTACGGCATAGAACGCCGTCGCTGATTTTTGCTTCGTGAAAAAAACCTTACGGGTTTGTACGGGTTTTGTCAGCGTGGGTTAAGTTTGCCGTAAGACCAAGGTCAGTGCGCTCTCCAAGAATGCAGTCAATCCTCTTTTTGAGGGTTTCAATTCAATAGGAGACACAACATGGCAAATTCTGCGGCCGCCCGGCCCATGACGCCCGAAGAGAAGAAGGTGATCTTCGCCTCTTCCCTGGGCACCGTTTTCGAGTGGTACGACTTCTACCTCTACGGTTCCTTGGCGGCCATCATCGCCAAGCAGTTCTTCAGCGGTCTGGATGCCGGCTCGGCCTTCATCTTCGCGCTGCTGGCCTTCGCTGCAGGCTTCATCGTGCGTCCCTTCGGCGCCATCGTGTTCGGCCGTCTGGGCGACATGATCGGCCGCAAGTACACCTTCTTGGTGACCATCCTGATCATGGGCCTGTCCACTTTCATCGTGGGCATCCTGCCGAACTACGCCACCATCGGCGTGGCCGCACCGGTCATCCTGATCGCCCTGCGCCTGCTGCAAGGCCTGGCGCTCGGTGGTGAGTACGGTGGTGCCGCCACCTACGTGGCCGAGCACGCGCCGCATGGCAAGCGCGGTGCCTACACCTCCTGGATCCAGACCACGGCCACCCTGGGCCTGTTCCTGTCCCTGATGGTGATTCTGGGTACCCGCACCATGATCGGTGAGGCCGCCTTCGCTGACTGGGGCTGGCGTGTTCCCTTCATCGTCTCCATCCTGCTGCTGGCCATCTCGGTCTGGATCCGTCTGTCCATGAACGAATCGCCGGCTTTCGCCAAGATGAAGGCTGAAGGCAAGACCTCCAAGGCCCCGATCTCGGAAGCCTTCGGTCAGTGGAAGAACCTGAAGATCGTGATCCTGGCGCTGGTCGGTCTGACCGCCGGCCAGGCCGTGGTCTGGTACTCGGGCCAGTTCTACGCCCTGTTCTTCCTGACCCAGGCGCTCAAGGTGGACGGCGCTGCCGCTAACATCTACGTGGCCCTGTCGCTGATCATCGGCACGCCGTTCTTCATCCTGTTCGGCTCCCTGTCCGACAAGATCGGCCGCAAGCCCATCATCATGGCGGGCTGCCTGCTGGCCGTCGTGACCTACTTCCCGGTCTTCGAGATGCTGACCAAGGCTGCCAACCCGGACCTGTACAAGGCCCAGCAGTCCAGCAAGGTGGTTGTGACTGCCGACCCGAAGGAGTGCTCGTTCCAGTTCAACCCGACCGGCACCGCCAAGTTCACCAGCTCGTGCGATATCGCCAAGCAGGTGCTGGCTGGCGCTTCGGTGAGCTATGAGAACGCCGTCGGTACCGGTGTCGCCACCATCAAGATCGGCGACCAGGTGATCAACAGCTACGCTGCCAAGGGCGTCCCGGCTGAAGAAGTCAAGAAGCTCGACGGCGAGTTCAAGAAGGCCGTGGCCGAAGCCCT
>JAYRLJ010000165.1:0-7257 GCA_041905305.1 Hylemonella sp.
CACCATCATGGACAGGATGACCACGACCAGCAGCGGCGCGGCGACGCCCTGCAGCATCGTGGAGTTGCTGCCAAACCATTGCTGGAGGGTTTTCAGTTGCGTGTTCATGAGACGGTGGCGGTCTTGGCCAGGGGATCGAGTTCGGGCGGCACTTCAGGTTGCGGCAGGTCGCCGGGCATGGGGCCTTCGCCACGCAGGGCGGCCTTGAGGCGGTAGACATAGGCCAGCACCTGCGCCACTGCTGTGTACAGGCTGGCGGGGATGCTCTCGTCCAGTTCGGCGTTGGCGTACAGGGCGCGCGCCAGTGGCGGCGACTGCAGCACCGGAATGTCGTGTGCCTTGGCGATGTCGCGGATCTTCATGGCCAGCAGGTCCGCACCCTTGGAGATCACGCGCGGTGCGCTCATGGTGGCTTCGTCGTACTGGATGGCCACGGCAAAGTGGGTCGGGTTCATCACCACGAAGTCGGCCTTGGGTACGGCCTTGATGCTGCTGCGCTGAGCGATCTCACGGGCCTTGGCACGCATGCGCCCCTTCATCTGTGGATTGCCGTCGGATTCCTTGTGCTCGTCCTTCATTTCCTGGCGCGACATCTTGAGCTGCGACTTGTGCAGGAAGTTCTGCAACGGCAGGTCGATCAGGGCCACCAGCAGGATCACCACCAGCAGCAAGCCCATGCCGGCGGTCATCCAGTCCATCAGGTGGCGCAGGGACGAAACGGAGGGCTGAAGCACCAGGCTGGCCAGGGTGCCGGCGCCCGATTTCAGGAACATGCCGGCAATGGCGATCAGGATGATGGACACCAGGGTCATCTTCACGATCTCGGCCAGCTTTTTCTTGGAGAACAGGCCGGAGATGCCGGTCAACGGGTTGAGCCGGCTGAAGTCCGGCATGACAGGCTTGAGGCTGGCCACCCAGCCGCCGCCGGCGACGGCGCTGACCACGACGGCCACCATGATGATGGCCGCGAAAGCGATGGCGCCGCTCATGCCGGTCCAGACCATGTCCTGCAGGCGGCCCATCATGGTGCCTGGCTGCAGCACAGTGGCAGCGTCAAACGAGAGTTGCTGGCTCAGCGCCAGCTTGAGGCGCTCGAACAGCAGGGGTGACAGGCCCAGCACGGCCGCGGCGCCGGCGCCCAGCACGGCCAGGTGCGTCAGGTCGGTGGAGCGCGCAACTTGGCCTTCGGAGCGCGCTTTCTGCAGCTTGCGTTCCGAGGCCGGTAAGTTGCGATCCTGACTGCTTTCCATGGTGGCGGGACGTTGATGTTCCCGCCATTGTCGTTAACGACCCGGCAAACTAAAGGGCAAAAAGAGGGGGTTTGGCCGGCTACTTTTCGAAGCGCCGCCGGCGCGGCGCCGGGGGTCAGAAACCCAGGCTGGCGAGCAGGTCGTCCACCTCGGACTGGCTGGTCACGACGTCGGGGTTGCCTTCCGCGTTGACGACGGGGCCCTGCAGGACCGGATGGCCTTCCCCTTCCGCGCTGGCAGCCGGCTTGGGCAGCACGGCGTCGGGCGGCGCCGTCTGGATCAGCAGTTGCACCAGTTGGTCTTCGATGTTGGTCGCCAGGTTGACGACGCGGGCGATCACCTGGCCCGTGAGGTCATGGAAGTCCTGGGCCATCATGATCTCGGTCAGGTGCTGGTCCAGCGTCTGGTTGGCCTGCTCGACGTCGGTCAGGAAGTTCATGATGTGGCCCTTGGCGACGGCGGCGACCGGGTCCTTGACCATCAGCGCCTTGATGCGCTGCGTCTCGGCAGTCAGCTGGTCGTGCTGGTTCTTGGCCTGGTCGACGCGGTTCAGCACCTTCTCGGCCGCTTCGCCGGTCAGCCGGGCGATGTAGGACAGCCGGCTCTTGGCGTCGGGCAGTTCCTCCGCCGTGCCGCGCAGCTTTTCGGCCAAGCCCAACTCGCGCAGCGTATCGTGCAGCTGCCGGGTCAGCTGGCCGATCTTGTGGTGGACATCGGGGCTGGCCCCGTCGCCCACGCCGGGTGCGGAATCGGCGGTCTCCATGGTCACTGCAGCCCCATTTTCTTGAGGATGTGGGTCAGCTTGTCTTCCAGCGTGGCCTTGGTGAAGGGCTTGACGATGTAACCGGCAGCGCCCTGCTGGGCGGCCAGCACGATGTCTTCCTTGCGTGCCTCGGCGGTCACCATGAGGACCGGAATGTGCTTGAGCTTCTCGTCCTTCTTGATCTCGGCCAGCAGCTGGAAGCCGTTCATGTTCGGCATGTTGATGTCGCTGACGACGAAGTCAAAGTTGCTGGCGCGCAGCTTCTGCAGGGCGACCACACCGTCTTCGGCCTCGTCGGCCTCGCTGAACCCGCTTTCCTTGAGCAGGTTGCGCACGATGCGCCGCATGGTGGAAAAGTCGTCAACAACAAGAAATCTGAGCTGGTTGGCCATAAGTGACCCTTTCAATGGCTTTGAGCCGGATTATCGCAAGTATGAACGGATTTCATGATGCCCGGGCCTGTCAGCGCGACGTGGTTGCCCCGGCATCGGTGTCGGGTATGGATGATAAAGGCAGCGGATTGACGCCCAGCAGGCGCTCTTCCGCCTCCCGGGTCATGACCAGAATGCTGATGCGCCGGTTGATCGGGCTCAGCGGGTCGGCCGGCTCCAGCGGCACCGCGGAGGCCAGGCCGACGACCCGCGCCACCTTGTCATCCGGCATGCCGGCGGCAATCAGTTCGCGGCGCGAGGCGTTGGCGCGGTCGGCCGACAGTTCCCAGTTGCTGTAACCGCGCTGGCCGCTGCCGTACTGGGCGCGGTCGGTGTGCCCGTCCAGGCTGATCTTGTTCTCCACCCCGCTCAGCGCGTTGCCGATCTCCCGCAGGATGTCGCGCATGTAGGGCTTGACGACGGCGCTGCCGGTGTCGAACATGGGGCGCTTCTGGTCGTCCACGATCTGGATCTGCAGGCCGTCGGGCGTGATCTGCAGGCGGATCTGGGAGCTGAATTCCGCCAGTTTGGGGTTGTTGGAGAGCACGCCGCTGATCTTGGCGCTCAGGGCGGCCAGTTTCTTGGCGTCTTGCTTGGCGGCTTCCGCCCGGGCCGCTTCCGCATCCTTCTTCTTCTGGGCTGCGAGTTCACGGCTGTCGCCGCGGCCGGCCTGGCCGACGGTCTGTGTGAGGTCGGCGCCGCCGCCGGGCAGGATGGTGTTGGACGCGCCGGTGCCGCTGCCGCCTGCCATGGCCACCTTGAGCGGGGCGCTGAAGTAGTCGGCAATACCCTTCTTGTCGCCTTCCGTGGTCGAGCCCAGCAACCACATCAGCAGAAAGAAGGCCATCATGGCCGTCACGAAGTCGGCATAGGCGATTTTCCACGCGCCACCATGCGCGCCATGGCCGCCCTTCTTGACCTTCTTGACGATGATGGGCTGGAGTTTCTTGGCGTCGGAAGCCATATCAACCTTGCTGCGCCTTACTTCTTGCCGCGGACATGGCTTTCAAGCTCGACGAAGGTCGGCCGCTCGGTCGAGAACAGCACCTTGCGGCCGAACTCGATGGCCGTCGAGGGGTTGTAGCCCTGCATGCTGGCCAGCAGCGTGGTCTTGATGCAGACCAGTTCCTTGGCGGCATCGGCCGTCTTCTGTTCCAGCACGCCGGCCAGCGGCTCCACCACGCCATAGGCCAGCAGAATGCCGAGGAAGGTGCCGACCAGGGCTGAGGCGATCATGCCGCCCAGCACGGCCGGTGGCTGGCCGACCGAGCCCATGGTGTTGACCACGCCCAGCACGGCGGCCACGATACCGAAGGCCGGCAGTGCACCCGCCAGGCGCGTCAGCGCGGCGATCGGCGCATGCGCCTCTTCATGGTGGGTGTCGATCTCGCTGTCCATCAGCGATTCGATCTCGTGGGCATTGAGGTTGCCCGACACCATCATGCGCAGGTAGTCAGTCATGAACTCGACCACATGGTGATCGCTGCCGACGCCGGGGTACTTCTGAAAGATGGCAGACTCGTGCGGCGCCTCGACGTCCTTCTCGATGGCCATCAGACCTTCCTTGCGCGCCTTCTGCAGGATGTCGTAGAGCAGCGCCAGCAGTTCCAGGTAACGCTCCTTGGTGTAGATGGAGCCTTTGAGCGCCTGTGGCAACAAGGCGATGGTGGCCTTGAGCACTTTGGGCTGGTTGTTGACGGCAAACGCGCCCAGCGCACCGCCGAAGATCGTGATCAGCTCAAAAGGCAGGGCGGTCAGGATGACGCCAATGTTGCCGCCGTGAAAGATGTAGACGCCGAAGATGCAACCCATGGCGACGACATAACCGATGATGACTGTCATGTTCTTTGAGTGTCAGAGTTGGAGGTTGCGGCGGAGGCGTCAGGGCCAAACTGATAAATATTGTCGAATCATTCTAGGGGATTCGGCCCGTGCGCCAAACGTGAAAAAGGGCCCCTAAGGACCCTTTATCGGCATTTAGCGACCTTCTTTGAGCACTTCAGTGCAGCAGGATGCCACCCGCGGCTGCACTCTTGCCAGCCCGTGCCGGCGGCGAGCACAGGCCGCATTCGAAGTGGCGCGAATTCTCATAGGGTTCGGTGACGAAATGCCCGCCGCATTTCGAGCAGCGCGTCATGCCCAGCATGTTGTTGTCGATGAACTTGACCAGGCGCCAGGCGCGGGTCAGCGACAGGATGGGCTCCATGGCACAGGCCGTGATCTGCTCGCTGTAGAGCTTGTAGGCCTTCATGATGGCGTCGATGTCCTCCAGCGCGCTGACCTTGGTCAGGTGCTCATAGATATTGAGGAACAGCGAGGAGTGGATGTTGGGCTGCCAGGTCAGGAACCAGTCGGTCGAGAACGGCAACTGGCCCTTGGACGGGGAGCGGCCGGCCACTTCCTTGTACAGGCGCAGCAGGCGCTCGTAGGACAGGTTGGTCTCGCTCTCCAGCACCTGCAGGCGGGCGCCGAGCTGGATCAGGGCGACAGCGCGCTCGATCTCGCGGGATTCGTTCAGGACGCTTTTCTGGGTGGCCATGGCGTTTGCTCCTAGCTGGGGAATCAGATCGACTCGGCGAAACGGCCGGACATCAGGATGCTGGCGTGCAGCTTGGTGGTGGCGTCGTTGTCGACCTTGCGCGTCGTGTGGTTGGTCAGCAGGTTCCAGACCACGTCATCGTCCATGCGGAAGCGGCACAGCAGCATGTTGCCGGAGGCAATCTTGGAAATCTGGATCGGCGACAGGGCGGCGATCAGCTCGGCCGACTCTTCGGAGATGCCCAAGCGGAACAGCGCTTCGGCCTTGTCCTTGCGAATCATGCTTTGCGCCAGCATCAGGTAGGTCAGGTTGGCTTCGCGGATCTCAGCGCTCAGTTGTTCGTCGGTCATGTTCGGCTCCTTCGAGTGGACTGGCCCCGTCGTGGGGCGATGGACCTGATTCTGTCGATTGCCCCAGAAACTTGAATCGGCAACTGGCTGCCTTTGGCGTGAGAAGCGTGCGTAGCGGCGTGTAGGGCAAATTCCTACACGGCGTCCCGTCCGCGTGGGGAAATGAGAGTGGAATGCGGTGCTATTCATCTCTTTGGGCGGGGGGTAGCCCCGCTATCCTCGTTGGCGTACATTTCCAAGCCATGCCCTCTCCATGCCTATCGACAGCTGTGCCATGACTGAACTCCCAGACTCTTCGTCCCACGCCGCGGGGCCCGGTGACGAGCTTCTGGAGCGAGCGATCCGCTGCCATCAGGCCTGGGAGTTCGAGGAGGCCGAGGCGCTGTACCGTGCCGTGCTGACCCAGGTGCCGGGCCATGCGGATGCCAACCACAACCTGGGCGTGCTGCTGGCCATCCAGTTGCTGCGCCCGCTCGATGCCCTGCCGTATTTCGAAGCCGCCTTGAATGCCGATGGCGCCAATCCGCAGTACTGGTTCAGTTACTTGGATGCCCTGATCCGTAGCGAGCAGAAAGAGCTGGCCCGCAACCTGCTGCCGTTGGCCCAGTCGATGGGCTTGCCGATGGCGATGGTCAATGCGCTGGCTGAGCGCGTGGAGATGAATGCGGCACCAACGCCGCAGGCCGCGTCGGTCGCGCCCCCCGCGGCACGCCCGGTGGCTGCTCCGCGCGCGCCTGAGGCGCAACCCCAACCGGTGGACAAGAAAGTCAAGGTCAGGCGTCGGCAGGAAATCCCCGAGGCGGCTCAGGGCGAATTGGTGAACTTCTTTCGTCGCCGAGAGTTGCTCAAGGGCGAGAAGCTGGCGCGGGAGTTGCTGGAGCAATATCCCGACTCCGGTTTTGCCTGGAAGGCGCTTGGTGCCTTTCTGCATACCCAGGGCAAGCTGGACGAGGCCCTGGCGGCCAAGCGCCGCTCGGCCCAGCTGCTGCCGCAGGATCCCGAAGTGCAGTGCAATCTGGGGCATCTGCTGCAGGAGGTTGGCGAGTTCGAGGCGGGGCTGGCCGCGCTCAACCGCGCGCTGAAGCTTCGTCCCAACTACCCGGAGGCCTACAACAACCTGGGCATTACCTACCAGCGTCTGGGTGATGTCGACCGGGCCCTGAAGAGTTTCATGCGGGCCCTGGAGTTGGATCCCGACAATCGGGTCGACTACTCCAACTATCTCTTTACCCTGAACTACCACCCCGACCTCAGTGCCGAGGCGGTGTACGCGGGCTATGCCGAGTTCGATCGGCGTTTCTGCGAGCCCCCGCGCAGTCTGTGGCGTCCGCATGGCAATCCGCCGCTGGCCGGACGCCGGCTGAAGGTGGGCTATGTTTCACCGGACTTTCGCAACCATTCCACGCGTAACTTCATGGAGCCCCTGCTGTCGGGCCATGACCATGCCGTGGTGGAGGTCTATGCCTACGCGGACCTGGGGCGTGAAGACGAGGTGACGCACGCATACAAGGGCTTCGTGGACCATTGGGTGCTGGCCAACGGCATGAGCGATGAAGCGCTGGCCGAGCGCATCCGCGCCGATGGCATCGACGTGCTGGTCGATCTGGCGGGTCACAGCACAGGCAACCGCCTTGGCGTCTTCGCACGCAAGCCGGCACCGGTGTCCGTGAGCTGGATGGGCTACGGCTACACCACCGGCCTGAAGGCGATCGACTACTTCCTGACCGATGAGGTGATCGTGCCCAAGAACGCGGAGCACCTGTTCTCCGAGGTGCCGTGGCGCCTGGAAGGCTTCTCCTGCGCCTACCGCGCGCGTACCGACACCGGCGAGGTCAATGCACTGCCGGCGTTGCAGCGCGGCCACGTGACCTTCGGAACGCTCACGCGCGCCATCCGCATCAACCACCGCACCGTCCGGGTGTGG
>JAYRLJ010000166.1:0-7221 GCA_041905305.1 Hylemonella sp.
CGCGGGCTTTCGAAGATCTGACCCTTCATGGCGCCGAGCAAAGCGTCGCCGGCCGTGTTGCCCTTGGTGGCCTTCAGTGCTTCGTAGATCACGCGCATGCCATCGTAGGCGCCGACCGCCATGAAGTTGGGGCGGGCACCGCCGTTGGCCTTCTGGTAGGCCTCCACGAACTTCTTGTTGACCGGCGAGTTGTGCGCTGCCGAGTAGTGGTGCGAGGACACCACCCCCAGGGCCACGTCGCCCATGCTGTTGAGCAGGTCGTCGTCCGTCACGCTGCCCTCGGCAATCATGCGGATGCCGGCTTTGTCCAGGCCGCGCTCGGCATACTGCTTCATCAGGGCGGCACCGGCGCCGGAGGGAACGAAGGTGAACAGGGCGTCCGGCTTGAGATCACGTACCTTTTGCAGGAAGGGGGCGAAATCCGGGTTGCGCAGCGGCACCCGCAGGGTCTCCATGATGGTGCCGCCATTGGCGATGAACTGCTCCTTGAAGTATTTCTCGGAGTCGACGCCGGGGGCGTAGTCGGTGACCAGGGTCACTACTTTCTTGACGTTGTTCTTGGCCGCCCAGTCGGCCAGTGCGGTCACGACCTGCGGCACCGTGAAGCTGGTGCGCACGATGTAGGGCGAGGCCAGGGTGATGCTGGACGTGGCGGCCGCCATCACCACCATCGGGGTCTTGGACTGGGTGGCGATCGGCGCCGTGGCAAACGCCAGAGGCGTGAGGCCGAAGCCGGCCAGCACGTGCACCTTGTCATTGACCAGCAGTTCCTGCGCCAGGCGCTTGGTGATGTCGGGCACGCCGGTATCGTCCTTCACGATCAGCTGTACTTTCTTGCCGGCCACGGTGCTGCCGTGCTGGGCCATGTACAGGCGCGCGGCCGATTCCAGCTGCTTGCCGGTGGAGGTGAAGGGGCCGGTGAGCGGCAGCAGCAGGCCGATGCGGAAGGTGTCGTCCTGGGCCAGCGCGCTGCCCGAGCCGGCGGCCAGGCTCAGTGCCGCCAGGGCGGATAGAAAGTGACGCTTTTTCATGGTGTGTCTCCTGATCGTGTGGATGAAGGATGTGGAACTATGCGATTTTTGGAATCGTCTGTCCGCTCAAGTGAAAGAATACCCCTTGTGCTCAGGGGTGCTATATGTTTTTTCGGCTCGGGCTATGCGTTTCGGTTAATTTTCACCCTTTGTTGTCTCCGCCAGCATGTCCCGTGTGGCGGCTCGGAACTGCGCCAGCAGCGACTGGCTGGCGGGGGCGGGCAGAAAGTTCAACCGAGTGGTGATGCCAATGCGTCGCGGTGCATGCGCGATGTCCACCGGCAGGATGCACAGCCGTCCCGCCAGCACCTCCTTGTGCGCTTGCCGGCGCGACATCAGCGCCAGCCGGTCCGTCGCCATCAGCAGCGACTGGATCAGGACCGGGCTGTTGACACGTAGCGTCGCCGCGGGCGGCGGCAGGCCCTGCAGCTCGAAGGCTTCGTCGAATGCCGCCTGGGCCGGCGTGCCCGGCATCGGCAGGATCCATTGGGCGGCCGTCAGCTCTCGCAGTCGGCGGGGCGAGCGACGCTGCAGCGGGTGCCCCTGGCGGGCCACCACGCACAGTGGATCGGCAAACAACTCCTCCTGCACCACGTCGTCGAAAGGCGGTTGCTGGCGCAGGGCGCCGACCAGCAGATCAATTTCGGCCGAGCGCAACTTGTGCAGCAGTGACTCGTAGGTGCCGTCAACCACCGTCACCTGGACCCCAGGATGGAGCGACAGCACTTCCTCCAGCGCTTGCGGCAGGAACAGGCCAGTTGAGAAAGGCAGGGTGCCGATCACGATATGGGCACGCAGCTCACCCTGTTGGGCGCTGATTTCCTCGTCGGCCTGCGCCAATTCCGCCAGCGCCAGCTTGAAAAAGCGTTCGGCGGCCTCACCAGCCTCCGTCAGCCGCACCCCGCTGTGCCAGCGTTGGTACAAGGGGCGGCCGGCCAGGTGTTCCAGCTGGTTCAAGGTCTGGTGCACCGCGGGCAGGCTGATGCCCAGCGACTCGGCAGCCGCCTTCATGTGGCTGGTGGCGGCAAGTGCGAGAAAGGCTTGCAGATGGCGGTAGCTGGTGGCGGCGGCTACGCGGCTGGCATGCCAGTCGCTTGGTTCTGGGTGGGGCTGGCCATCGGCCTGGGCCAGTAACTGCAGTGCGCGCCCGATGCGCTCACTGAGCCGGCGGCCCAACGCCGTCGGTTGCATGCCGCGGGCCGAGCGCTCGAACAGTGGCAAGGCGATGGCGGTCTCCACATCCTGGACGGCGCGCACGACCGCGGACTGGGACAGGTGCAGGCAGGCGGCTGCGCCCACGGTGTGACCGGTTTCCGCGACCGCCTGGACAGCACGGAGTTTTTTCAGGAGCGGTGCCAGCAGCATGCGGCATTGTCGCGCCAACAGACGCGCAGGCCGAAGCAGGTGGCGTTCTTGGCGCTCAGCCGGGCCGTTGCTCGCGCCTGAGCACCTGCCAGATCATGAGCCAGAAGATCAGCGCCGCCAGGGCCAGCGCCACCATGCCGGCGATCCAGAACGCCGCGGGGTTTTGCATGGCCGGCCAGGGGCCGAGGCCACGGTAGGCCAGCAGGTAGCCACCGTACAGGCCCAGGCCCCACAGCAGCACGCCGTAGATCAGGAACGGAGCGAGCGTGATGCGGAAGCAGCGCAACACAAAGACGCCCAGGGCCTGCAGGCCGTCGAACAGATGGAAAGCAGCGGTCCAGGCCAGCAACGGCACCGCCAAGGCGATCACCTCGGGGCTGCGCGCGTACAGGCGCGCCAGCGGTTCGCGCACCCCCAGCAGTGCGCCGGTCAACAGCAGGGCACAGCCCAGTACCAGCAGGAAGCCTACGCCCACAGCGTGGCGTGCGCGCCCTGGCTGGCCCGCGCCCAGCCAGTAGCTGGTGCGCGCACTGGTGGCGATGCCGATGGCCAGTGGCACCATGTAGAGCACGGCGGCCAGGTTGGCGGCAATCTGGTGGCTGGCAGCCGCTGTGGTGCCCAGGCGGGCCACGAACAGCGCCATCAGCGTGAACGAGGTCACCTCCACCAGGATGGTCAGGCCGCTGGGCACGCCCACCCGCGCAAAGGCGGACAGGGTGGGGCCGTGCGGCTTTTCCAGCCGATGCCACAGGTGGTAGGGACGGTAGAGTTCGCGCGTGCGCAGCAGCCACACGGCCACGCCCAGCATCAGGCACTGGACCAGCAGCGTCGCCAGGGCGCAGCCCACGGCGCCACGCGCCTCCAGGCCGAAGCCGCCGAAGGCAAACCAGATGGACAGCGGTACCTTGAGAAACAGCGAGCCGATCTGCAGCCAGGTCACCAGCAGCGGCTTGCCCAGGCTCTGGTTGAGCGTGCTGTAGAGACGGAACAGCAGGGCGGGCGGCAGTGCCAGCGCCAGCACGCCCAGATAGGCCAGGACGTCACCGCGCAGGGCGGGTGGCACCTCGGCCCAGTCCAGCAAAGTGGCCGGCTGCAGCAGAATGAGCATGCCCAGCACCATCAGTGCCGCGCACAGGTAGAGCGACTGGCGGAACGAGAAGCCGAGTTGGCGCGGCTTGCCTGCACCATGCAGTTCACCCCACACCGGCAGCAGGGCCTGCAGCACGCCCATCAGCGCCACGTAGACGCTCATGTAGATGGCCGAACCGACGGACAGCGCCGCCAACGAGGCCTCGGCATGGCGCCCCGCGACGATGGTGTCGGTGACGCCGAAGGCCATGGTGGCCAGCTGGCCGGCCAGCACGCTGCCGGCGTGACGGGAGATGGTCTTGAACTCGGACACGGCTTCAGGAGCCGCTGCGTGCGGCACGCCGGTAGATCACCAGGTCTTCCTCGCCCTCGCGCGGGTGGCCGAGCTTGTCGTGCAGCAGCCAGTCGGCGGTGTTGACCACGGCCGGCAGCAGCACCAGGGCATCCTGGTCCACCACCAGCCACGGGCACCCGTCGGTGGCGCCCGCGGCTTTCACCTCCAGGCGCGAGTGGTAGCTGAAGGCCGTATAGAGACCGGGCTTGAGGCCCAGGGTTTCGATGCAGCTGGCCGGCTGCACGATGGTCTCGATGCGACGCACCAGCGGTGCGTAGCTGCGCGCGAAATCGAGCACCGGCATCCACAGTGTGGTCAGCAGCAGCCAGCACAGGGCGGCGCCGCCGGCGGGCAGCACCAGGCTTTTCCAGATGGCGGCGCGGTGCCGTCCGACCCGCCACTTGACCAGCCAACCCCAGGCCAGCGTGGCCAGGGCAGCAAAGAGGAAGGGCAGCCACGTGAAGGCCGGCTCGAAGCCGGGGGCCAGTCGTGCCACATTGGCGGCGGGCTGCGGCGGCACGCCGGTCTGCATGGCAATCCACACCACCCAGATGATGAAGGCGCAGCCGGTGAAGAACAGCAGGGTGAACCAGTCGATCAGGGCTGACACGCTGCGGTCCAGCGTCGGCAGTGCGAAGGCCGCCAGGGTGGCCAGCGAAGGCAGGGCCAGCAGCAGGGCGCGGTCACCTGCCGGTGTGACGAGCGTCGCCGTGACTGTGACCAAGGCGAACCAGAGCGGCAAGGCCAGATGGCGGCGCACATGACTGCTCAACAACTGGCGGCGCCAGCGCCACAGCGTCCACAGCACCAGCGGCCAGGCCGGCCAGGTGAACCATAGCAGCAGGCTGCCCAGGCCGTGCCAGGCGGTCCAATTCAGGGCCGGCAGGGCAATACGCCAGCGCCACAGGTCGAGCGCCGAGGCCAGCGCCGCCACCGCGAAGGTCAGCAGTGCCATGCCCAGCGCCCAGCGGCGGTCCCAGCGCAGTGGCGTGCCGTCCGTGCGGCTGACGTGGCTGCGGTCCAGCAGGTGGATGAGGGCGCTGCCGGCGCCGAACAGCACGGCGAAGGTCGGGCCGCCCGACAGCGTGAGGCCGAGCAGTGCCGCGCAGCCGGCCAGGGCCGGGCCGATGCGGCGGTACGGCATGGCGGCCACCGCATAGAACGCCAGCGCGCTGAAGCACAGCTGGACAACGGCCGGCGTGGTTTCGTGCGACAGCTGGGCCAGGCCGAGGCAGGCGATGAAGGCCAGCAGGCCGCCGTCGGCCATGGCGCGGGCGTAGTCGGTGGGACTGGCTTCGCCGCCGAACGCGAACGCCACCGGCTGGGCCAGCGGGCTGCGCGCCAAGTAGTAGATGCCGTGCCAGACGGCGGCCAGCGTCAGCAGCAGCAGGCCGATGAAGGGCAGGCGTACGGCCAGGTCGGGGGCGATCCAGCCCGGCGCGAGCTTCAGTGCCCAGGCGCCCAGCCAGTAAGGCAGCAGGGCATCCACCTCCGGTGGTTGCCCCATGAGCCGGGGATCGAGCCAGTCGGCGGTGCCGCGGGCCAATTCGAGCATGTAGCCGAAGGCCGTGATGTCGGCGCTGCGCCAAGGCTCACGCCAGAGGAAGCCGGGCAACACGTAGGCCAGGCAGAACAGCAGCAGCGCTGCGCGTGGCAGGCGCCGGACCGCGGCTTGGGCAACGATGGCGGGGGAGGGCTGGTTCACTTGCGTGCTTGTTCTTTTGGGTCCAGCAAACCAAAAGGGCAGCGCGGAGACCCGGGCTGCCCTTGGCGGGAATCGCTGGCCAGTTTACTTGGCGACAGCGGTCTTGCCGAAGCGGTTGCGGAACTTCTCGACGCGACCACCCATGTTGTCCACGGACTTCTGCGTGCCGGTGTAGAAGGGGTGCGACTCGCTGGTGGTATCCAGCTTGAAGAGCGGCAGCTCACGGCCGTCTTCCATCTTGATCATTTCCTTCGTGTTGACGCAGGAACGGGTCACGAATTTGAAACCATTGGACATGTCCTGGAAGCAAACTTCGCGGTAGTTGGGGTGAATGCCTTCTTTCATGATTCTTCCTCAAGGTGCGGGAGCCGGGCCAGCCTATCCAGCCTACTTTCCGCAGAAAACGTCGAATTATACAAGCAAATCAAGGACTTGCGCGGTAATGGATGGAGGCTGATGCGCAGGCACCCGCGGAACCGGCTCGGCCGGGCCGCTGGGTGCGCCCCCTGCAAGGGGGGTGGCGGAGCGACACGCAGTGCGCGCAGCCTGGGGGTGTTCAACCACCCCGTCTCATCATGTCGAAGAACTCGTTGTTGTTCTTCGTCGCGCGCATCTGCTTGAGCACCATTTCCATGGACTCGATTTCGTCCATGTTGTAGAGGAACTGGCGCAGGATACGGGTCTTTTGCAGGATTTCCGGCTGCAGCAGCAGTTCTTCGCGGCGGGTGCCGCTGCGGTTGAGCTGAATCGAGGGGAAGACGCGCTTTTCATACAGGCGGCGGTCCAGGTGGATCTCGCAGTTGCCGGTGCCTTTGAATTCCTCGAAGATCACCTCGTCCATGCGGCTGCCGGTATCGACCAGCGCGGTAGCGATGATGGTCAGCGAGCCGCCTTCTTCCACGTTGCGGGCTGCACCCAGGAAGCGCTTGGGGCGCTGCAGGGCATTGGCATCCACACCGCCGGTCAGCACCTTGCCGGAGGACGGCACCACGTTGTTGTAGGCGCGGGCCAGGCGGGTGATGGAGTCCAGCAGGATCACCACGTCCTTCTTCAGCTCGACCAGGCGTTTGGCGCGCTCGATCACCATCTCGGCTACGTGCACGTGACGGGCGGCCGGCTCGTCGAAGGTGGAGGCAATCACCTCGCCCTGCACGGTGCGCTGCATTTCGGTCACTTCTTCCGGACGCTCGTCCACCAGCAGCACCATCATGTGGCTGTCGGGGTAGTTGGCCGAAATGGCGTGGGCGATGTGCTGCATCATCACCGTCTTGCCGCTCTTGGGCGGCGCCACCAGCAGCGCGCGCTGGCCCTTGCCGATGGGCGCGATGATGTCGATGATGCGGCCGGTGATGTTCTCGTCGCTCTTGAGGCCGTCACGCTCCAGTTTCATCTGCTCCTTGGGGAACAGCGGCGTGAGGTTCTCGAACATTACCTTGTGCTTGTTGTCCTCAGGCAGGCCACCGTTGACCTTCTCCAGCTTGTTGAGGGCAAAGTACCGCTCGCCGTCCTTCGGGGTGCGCACTTCGCCTTCGATCATGTCGCCGGTGTGCAGGTTGAAGCGGCGCACCTGGCTGGGGCTGATGTAGATGTCGTCGGTGCTGGCGGTGTAGCTCGAATCCGGGCTACGCAGGAAGCCGAAGCCGTCCGGCAGGATTTCCAGCACGCCGTCGGCAAACACCTGTTCGCCACCCTTGGCG
>JAYRLJ010000167.1:0-3241 GCA_041905305.1 Hylemonella sp.
ACGAAACACCATGCGTCCGATGCGGCCGAAGCCGTTGATACCCACCTTGATCGTCACCCTTGTCTCCTGGTCTGTTGTATGAAAAAAATCGGGCCTCCGCCCATATCTAACAAGCGCAATGCGCTATGAATTCAGTAGCGCTGAAAAATCTGCAATGACGCGGTCCGGCCCGCAGGCCTCGATCGGCTGGCCCATGTTGTAGCCATAGGGCAGCAGCCAGACCGGCACGCCGGCATTGCGCGCGGTGGCGGCGTCAATCGACGAATCGCCGACAAACAGCGCGCGCGCCGGTGCCACCTCGAACTGCGCCAGGCAGCTGCGCACACCGGCCGGATCGGGCTTCTTGGTCGGCAAGGTGTCGCCGCTGATGACGCGGTCAAACATCGGCATGAGGTCGTGCGCCTCCAGCACCGTGCGCGTGTAACGTGCTTCCTTGTTGGTCACCACGGCCAGCCGCACGCCCTGCCCGCGCAGCGCCTGCAGCGCCGTGCGCACATGCGGATAGAGCGCGCTGCGCGTGCCGCAACGGCGCTGGTAGTGGCGGTCGAACTCGGCCGCGATCACCGGCAGCCCCTCGGCGCTACGGATCGCCTCCACCGGCTGCTGGCGCACGTGGGCCAGTGCCTGGATCAGCAGCTCGCGTGTGCCGTGGCCGATCCAGCGGTTGACGTTGTCCTGCGGCACCGGCTGCAGCTCGAAAGCTTGCAGGGTGTCATTGACGGCATCGCAGATTTCGGGCGCGGTCTCGATCAGTGTGCCGTCGAGGTCGAACATCACGAGATCGAAGGCAAGGGCGGGCATGGCACTCGGGGGCATGGCAACAGGTAAAAAGCGGCGAGCTTACACAGCGGCCACGGCCGGTGCGGTCACCAGTTCGCGCACCGCCTGCGCCACCGCCTCGGCGGTGATGCCGAAGTGCTGGTAGAGCGCCGGCGCGGGTGCCGACTCGCCGAAACTGGCGATACCCACCACCCGGCCGGTGCGGCCGACATACTTGCGCCAGAAGTCCGGGTGCGCCGCCTCCACGGCCACCGCCGGCAGCGCCAGCGGCAGCACGGCATCTTGATAGGACGACGGCTGGCGGTCGAACACATTGCTGCAGGGCATGGACACCACCCGCGTGGCAATGCCCTCGCGGGCCAGCAGCTCATGCGCCTGCATGGCCAGCATGGTCTCGGAACCGGTGGCGATGATCACCGCCTGCGGCGCGTCCTGCTCGGCCAGGATGTAGCCGCCACGGCGGATGTGCGCCGCCAGTTCGGCACGGTCCGCCAGGCGCGGCAGGTTCTGTCGTGACAGCGCCAGGGCGCTCGGGCCGTCGCGGCGCTCGATGGCGCAAGCCCAGGCCACTGCCGTCTCCAGCCCGTCGGCCGGGCGCCAGACGTCGAGGTTCGGGATGATGCGCAGCGAGGGCACGTGCTCGACCGACTGGTGCGTGGGGCCATCCTCGCCCAGACCGATGGAATCGTGCGTGAAGACATGAATCACGCGCTGCTTCATCAGCGCGGCCATGCGGATGGCGTTGCGCGAGTAGTCACTGAAGGTCAGGAAGGTGCCGCCATAGGGAATGAAGCCGCCATGCAGCGCCATGCCATTCATCATGGCCGCCATGCCGAACTCGCGCACGCCATAGGAAAGGTGGTTGCCCCAGGCATCGCGCCCCGCACGCACACAGTTCTTGAAGTTGGTCAGGTTCGAACCCGTCAGGTCGGCACTGCCGCCGAAGAACTCCGGGACCAACGGCGCCAGCAGGTCGAGCGCGTTCTGGCTCGCCTTGCGCGTCGCCACCGCGTCGGCCTTGGCGGTGATCTGTTCCAACAAGGCGGGCAGTCGTGCCGCGTAGTCAGGCAGCAGATCACCCTTCATGCGGCGCTCGAACTCGGCTGCCTCCAGCGGGTACTGCGTGCGGTAGGCCTCGAAGCGCTGGCGCCAGGCGCGCTCAGCGGCGGCACCACGTTCGCGTGCATCCCAGGCCTGGGCAATGTCGGCCGGCAGTTCGAAGGGCGGCGCCGTCCAGCCCAGCTCCTCGCGTGTGGCCGCCACCTCGGCGGCGCCCAGTGCGGCGCCGTGCACGTCGTGCGTGCCGGCCTTGTTGGGCGAGCCCTGGCCGATCACGGTCTTGCAACAGATCAACGTGGGCTTGCCATGCGGCAGCGCGGCCTGCTGGCGGGCTGCCACCAGCGCCGCTTCCACCGCCGCCGGGTCGTGGCCGTCCACCTTCGGTATCACGTGCCAGCCATAGGCTGCAAAGCGCGCCGGCGTGTCGTCGGTGAACCAGCCCTCGACGTGACCATCGATGGAGATGCCATTGTCGTCATAGAAGGCGATCAGCTTCGACAGGCGCAGCGTGCCGGCCAGCGCACAGGCCTCGTGGCTGATGCCTTCCATCATGCAGCCGTCACCCAGGAACACATACGTGTGGTGGTTGACGATGGTGTGGCTGCCGTCCTCATCCTCGCGGTTGAACTCGGCCGCCAGCAGCTTCTCGGCCAGCGCCATGCCCACCGCGTTGGCAATGCCCTGGCCCAGCGGGCCGGTGGTGGTCTCCACGCCTGGCGTGATGCCCACTTCCGGATGGCCGGCGGTCTTGCTGTGCAGCTGGCGGAAGCGCTTGAGCTCCTCCATCGGCAGGTCATAGCCCGTGAGGTGCAGCAGCGCGTAGATCAGCATCGAGCCATGGCCGTTGGACAACACGAAGCGGTCGCGGTCGGGCCAGTGCGGATTGGCCGGGTTGTGCTTGAGATGCCGGTTCCACAGCACCTCGGCAATATCGGCCATGCCCATGGGCGCGCCCGGATGGCCGGACTTGGCCTGTTCCACGGCATCGACGGCCAGCATGCGGATGGCATTGGCCATGCGGCGCGCGAGTTCAGGGGTTGGTGTATTCACGCTGGTACTCATCAAATGCTCCAGGCGTCAGCGGCTACGCGACGCATGAGATGTCTATTCGGGGAACGCCGTGGAACCGGCTCCGCCGGGCCACTGGCGTTGTCTCCCTCGGGGGAAGGCGGCGCCAGCCGACTCAGGGGGGCCTTCGATCAGGGGGCTCTCTTCTTCCTCTCCATCATTCGCCACACAAACGGCGTGAAGATCAGTTGCATGGCCAGTTCCATCTTGCCGCCGGGCACGCAGATGGTGTTGGCGCGGCTCATCCACGAGTCATGAATCATGCCCAGCAGATAGGGAAAGTCGATGCCCTTGGGGTTGGCGAAGCGGATCACCACCATGCTCTCGTCGGCAG
>JAYRLJ010000167.1:3251-7161 GCA_041905305.1 Hylemonella sp.
AGAGGGAATGTCACGCGCGATGAAGGGGTTGGAGGTGTCCACCATCGGCACGCGCTGAAAGTTCACGTGCGTGTGGGCGAACTGCGGCACGATGTAGTTCACGTAGTCCGGCATGCGACGCAGGATGGTGTCGGTCACCGCTTCGGTGCTGTAGCCGCGCTGGTGCTTGTCGCGCCAGAGTTTCTGGATCCATTCCAGGTTGATCACCGGCACCACGCCGATGCGCAGGTCCGGGTACTGGGCGATGTTGTGCTCCGGCGTGACCACCGCACCGTGCAGCCCTTCGTAGAACAGCATGTCGGTGTCTTCCGGCAGGCTCTCCCAGGGCGTGAAGGTACCTGGCTCCTGCTTGTAGGGCGCGGCTTCCTCCTCGTTGTGCAGGTACTTGCGTGCCCGCCCCCGGCCGGATTCGCCATAGGTGCGAAACAGCTCCTCCAGCTCACCGAACAGGTTGTTGTCGGCGCCGAAGTGGCTGAAGTGCTTGTTGCCGGCCTTCTCGGCCTCGGCCATGCGAACCTTCATCTCCTTGCGGTCGTAGCGGTGAAAGCTGTCGCCCTCGACAATGGCCGCCTTCACGCCCTCGCGGCGGAAGATGTTGGCAAAGGTACGCGTCACGGTGGACGTGCCCGCGCCGGACGAACCGGTGATGGCAATGATGGGATGACGTTCAGACACAGAGGTCTCCTGGAGCTAAAAATTCTTTTGGTCGAGCGAACGCCTGCGTAAGCGCCCACGCCGGTATCAATCGGGGGACACCGTAGAACCGGCTTCGCCGGGCTACTGGTGTCGTCCCCCCTCTGGGAGGAAGGGCCCGCAGGGCACTCAGGGGGGTCTTCATACCCGAAACAACCCCCGCTCCGCAAACAGCGGGTTGTCGTCCTTGATGCTGGCCGGCTCGGCGTGGTAGCGCTCGATGCGCTCGACTTCGTTCTTCGAGCCGAAGATCAGGCCAATGCGTTGGTGCAACGACGTGGGTTGCACCGTCAGCATGGGCTGGCGGCCGGTGCTGGCGCGCCCGCCGGCCTGCTCCATGATGAAGCCCACCGGATTGGCCTCGTACAGCAGGCGCAGGCGGCCGTTCTTGCTCGGGTCCTTGGTGTCGCGCGGGTACATGAAGACGCCGCCGCGCATCAGGATGCGGTGCGCCTCGGCCACCATGGAAGCGATCCAGCGCATGTTGAAGTCTTTGCCGCGCGGGCCGGTCTTGCCGGCTAGGCACTCGTCCACGTAGCGCTTGATCGGCGCCTCCCAGAAGCGGCTGTTGGACGCGTTGATGGCGAACTCCTGCGTGTCGGCCGGGATCTGCATCTTGGGGTGCGTCAGCATGAACTCGCCCAGGTTGGGGTCGAGCGTGAAACCGTTGACACCATTACCCACGGTGAGCACCAGCATGGTGGTCGGGCCGTAGAGCGCATAGCCGGCCGCCACCTGTTGCGTGCCGGGCTGCAGGAAATCGACCTCCGTCACGTCGCGACCAGACTGCACCGTCTCCTGCGGTGCGCGCAGGATGGAGAAGATGCTGCCCACCGACACGTTGACGTCGATGTTGCTGGAGCCGTCGAGCGGATCGAACACCAGCAGGTACTTGCCGCGCGGGTGTTTGGCGGGGATCTGGTACGGCAGGTCCATCTCTTCCGAGGCCATACCGGCCAGATGGCCGCCCCATTCGTTCAGGCGCGTGAAGAGGTCGTTGCTCAACACATCGAGCTTCTTCTGCGTCTCGCCCTGCACGTTCACCGCAGCGCCGTTGTCGCCGTTGTGGTTGCCCAGCACGCCGCCGAGCTCGCCGAAGGCCACGGCGCGTGCGATCGCCTTGCAGGCCAGGGCGACATCCAGCAGCAACGCGTTGAAATCACCGCGGGCATCAGGAAAGCGACGGCGTTCCTCGATGAGGAACTGCGTGAGGGTGGTTCGTTTGGACAGGGGCATTTCCAGTTACTCCATGGCCGGCGCGCGCTCACCTGCCCAGTGAGCTGCATGCCAGCGTTTCAGGTCGGCCAGGCGCGTCTGGCCCAGATCGGGCAGCACGCGCAGGGCATTGGCGAAATCGTGGTGCCGGGTGTACTTTGTCGGCGTGATGATGGTGGCCAACCCCGCCAGCGTGGCCGCTGCCAGCCCGTTGGCCGAGTCTTCGAAGGCCAGGCACTCGCGGCCTTGCAGCTGCAGGGCGTCGAGCATCTGCAGGTAGACCTGCGGATGCGGCTTCTTGACCGGTGCGCTGGAGGCGTCCCCGATGGCCGAGAAGCTGTGCCGCCAGCCAGGTCCCATCGCCTGGCGCAGCAGCGCCGCGATGTTGACCGGCGAGGTGGTGGTGGCAATCGCCAGCTGCAGGCCGGCGGCCAGCGCCTCGTCGATCAGCGCCAGCACGCCGGGGCGCAGGGCCACGGCGCCACTGGACACCGCGGCTTCGTAATGCGCGGTCTTGAGTTCATGGATACGCGCGATCGTGTCCTTCACTGCATGACCGTTCAGGTCCTTGACGTCCGGGTTGACCTGCCGCCAGTAGTGCAGCAGGCGCTCCTTGCCGCCTGAGATGTCCAGCAGCTCGGTGTAGAGCGACTCGTCCCAGTGCCAGCCCAGACCCAGTTCCTCGAAGGCACGGTTGAAGGCGGCGCGGTGCGCGCTCTCGGTGTCGGCCAAGGTGCCGTCGACATCGAAGATCAGCGCCCGCAGTGCTGTGGTGGTCATGACGTGGCTCCTTCGCTCTTGAACAGGCGGCTGGCCAGGATGTCCTGCGCCTCGATGGTGGTCAGGTCGTCCTGCGTCAACTCGCGCTCGCGGTCGGCAAACAGGCGGCTGGCCTGGCGCAGGCGCGCGCGGTCGAGCGCGTTGCGCACGCTGCGCGCATTGGCGAAATGCGGCTGCTGCACGCGCAGGTCCAGGTAGCGCTGGAAGGCCTCCGCCGCGCCCGCCCCCAGTCGGTAATTCTGCTGGCCCAGCATCTTCTGCGCAATCTGCATCAGCTCGCCCACGCTGTAGTCGGGAAAGTCCAGGTGGTGGGCAATGCGCGACGACATGCCCGGGTTGGACTGGAAGAAGGTGTCCATGCGGTCCTTGTAGCCCGCGAGGATCACCACCAGGTCATCGCGCTGGTTCTCCATCACCTGCAGCAGGATCTCGATCGCCTCCTGGCCGTAGTCGCGCTCGTTCTCGGGCCGGTACAGGTAGTAGGCCTCGTCGATGAAGAGCACACCGCCCATGGCCTTCTTCAGCACCTCCTTGGTCTTGGGTGCGGTGTGGCCGATGTACTGGCCCACCAGGTCGTCGCGCGTCACGGCCACCAGATGGCCTTTGCGCACATAGCCCAGGCGGTGCAGGATCTGCGCCATGCGCAGCGCCACCGTGGTCTTGCCGGTGCCGGGGTTGCCGGTGAAGCTCATGTGCAGGCTGGGCGCCTCGCTCGTCAAGCCGAGGTTGATGCGCAGCTTGTCAATCACCAGCAGGGCGGCGATGTCACGGATGCGCGCCTTCACCGGCGCCAGCCCCACCAGGTCACGGTCCAGCTCGGCCAGTACCTCCTCGACCTGCGACTGGGCCAGCACCTGTGCCACGCTGCGCGCGCCACTGTCGACCGGCGCCGCGCCGGCCTCGACCGCGCTCGGCGGCTCGGCAGTCGCCGGTGCGGCCGTCATGACGCCAGGAATGGCATAGCTGGGTGCGCTCATCGTCGTGTCCCGACGCACCATGGCGGCTCAGCCGGCATGGCGCATCGACTTTCAGTAGCGTTCGCCTTCCGGCTTGTTGGCGCCGTAGCCGCGTGTGGTGAAGCGGATCGAACGGCCCTGGATCTCCTGGCGCTCCAGCATGAAGCCGGGTTCGACCTTGGGGCGGTTGACGATGAAGCTCATCGCAATCGACTCCACGCCACGCGTCGAATCGAAGGCCATCAGGCGGATGTAGTGGTTGGGAA
>JAYRLJ010000168.1:0-7154 GCA_041905305.1 Hylemonella sp.
AGGCAGCACCTGGTGGATCGACATCACCGCGCCAGGTGGCCAGCGCGTTAGACAGTCGGCTGAGACAACTGACCGCAAGGCCGCGAAGGAACTCCACGACCGGCTGAAGCACGACCTGTGGCGCCAGGCCAAGCTGGGCGACAAACCCCGCTACACCTGGGAAGACGCGGCCCTGCGCTGGCTGAACGAGCAGGGCCACAAGGCGTCGATCCGCGACGACGCGAAGAAGATCGAGTTCCTCACCCCGTTCTTCAAGCGCCTGCCGCTGACCGAGCTGACCTGGGACCGCATGCAGGCCGTGGTGGAAGGCCAGAAGGGCGACAAGGCGCCGGCCACGCGCAACCGCTACTACCAGCTGCTGCGGTCCATCCTGCGGCGGGCAATGCGCGAATGGAACTGGATCGACAGCGTGCCCACCGTCCGCCTGCACCGCGAGCCCGAGGGCCGGGTGCGCTACCTCACGCCCACCGAGATCGACACCTTCCTGCGCAACCTGCCCGAGCACCTGCGTTCACTGACGCGCTTCACCATCGCCACCGGCCTGCGGCGCGCCAATGTGCTGGGCCTGAAGTGGAGCCAGATCGACATGCAGCGCCAGGTGATGACCGTGGCCGCCAGCGACATCAAGAGCCGCAAGACCCTGGGCATCCCGCTGAACGCCACAGCGATGGAGATCCTGCGCGCGCAGATCGGCAAGCATCACGAGTACGTCTTCGTCTACAAGGGCAAGCGCCTCAACGCAACGGTGAACACCGCGTGGCGCAACGCCCTGAAGAAGTCGGGCATCGAGGACTTCAGGTTTCACGACACCCGCCACACCTGGGCCAGCCTGCTGATCCAGAACGGCGTGCCCAAGGGCATGATCAAGGAAATGGGCGGGTGGAAGTCGGACTCGATGGTGGAGCGGTACGCGCACCTGGCGCCGGAGCATCTGGCGCGGCATGCGGCGGTGATTGATGCGCTATTGCGGCCAGACGACGAACGCAAACCATTAGGGCTGGCCAGCACGCCGAAGAGCAAGTGATTCACGTTGGGGCGCTCGGTGTGCCACTAGGGCAACCATTCCTGTGTACTGAATTTGCACGACTTGTACTGCCTTACACTGCCTTGCAGCACTTCAAGCCAGCACCTTTCCATGGCCAGAGCACCTGAAGCCGTCATGACCGTCAAGGAAGTCGCTGACTACTTGCGGGTCAATCAGCGCACGGTTTACCGCTTGGCCGTCGAACACAAGATGCCGGGCTTCAAGGTCGGTGCGACCTGGCGCTTCAAGCGCGTGGACATCGACAGTTGGATCGCAGCCCAGGCCACCGCCCCGACAGCCGGCGCAACCGTCGAGGGGAAGCGCGCACGATGAAGCTGGTACAGAACCGAGGCGCGGACCGCGCCATCGACCTGCTGCGCCCGCACCTCAAGACGGGCCAGACGCTGGCGTTCATGACGCCGACCTTTTCGCTTCACGCCTACGCCGAACTGCGAGAGGCTCTGGCACGTCTGGACGGGACGCAGCTCATCATGCCCGCCGAAGGCCAGGACCTGGAGCTTCAAGGCGGCGAAGGTGACCGCGCGGCGCGCAACCGCCTGCAGTCGCGGTGGCTGGCCAACCAATGCGCCGCCTGGCTCAACGGAAAGGTGGAGGTGCGCCGTGCACCCGGGCGGATCCCCCAGGGCACAGCGGTACTGCGCAACCCGCAGGGCGTGCCCGAGCAAGTGGTCATGGGGTCCGTGGCCTTCAGCACGGAAGGCCTGGGACTGGCACCCGGCAACCCAATGAGCCTGACACAGGCCTCCGAGAACGCAGCGGAAGCCGCCATGCTGGCCCAGTGGTTCGATCAGCAATGGAGGACGCTGCCGTCGGACCCCGAGTCCGCGCTGGCCGCGCGTCAGGCCCTGCTGGCTCAACTACAGCCCATCGGTGAGCATCGCGCCCCATTCGCGATCTACGCGGCGATGCTGAACCACATGTTCGGTAGTCGGGAAGATGCGCTCGACGAGGAGCGCATCGTCAAGTCCGCCACCGGCATCCGCAACACGGTGGTCTGGAAGAAGCTGTTCAAGTTTCAGCGGGATGGCGTCGTCGGCGCCATCGACAAACTGGCCCGCTTTGGCGGCTGCATCATCGCGGACAGCGTGGGCCTGGGCAAGACCTTCGAGGCCCTGGCCGTCATCAAGTACCACGAGCTGCGCAACGACCGCGTGCTGGTTCTGGCCCCCAAGCGCCTGCGAGACAACTGGGCCCTCTACAAGGCCAACGACAAGCGCAACATCCTGGCGGCGGACCGGTTCAACTACGACGTGTTGAACCACACCGACCTGTCGCGCGACGGCGGCCACTCGGGCGACATCGACCTGTCCCACGTGAACTGGGGCAACTACGACCTGGTCGTCATCGACGAGAGCCACAACTTCCGCAACAAGAAATCGCCCCGGCAAGGCACTGAGACGCGCTACGACCGGCTGATGCGCAAAATCATCCGGGAAGGGGTCAAGACCCGGGTGCTGATGCTGTCGGCCACGCCGGTGAACAACCGGCTGACCGACCTGCGCAATCAAATCGCCTTCGCCACCGAAGGCGACGACACCGCGCTGGCCGATTACGGCATCGACAGCATCCAGCAGACCACACGCAAGGCGCAGATCCAGTTCAACCGCTGGCTCGGCCTTGAAGAGGCCGAGCGCACGCCCAGCCGCCTGGTCGAGATGCTGGGCTTCGACTACTTCACGCTGCTGGACCACCTGACCATTGCGCGGTCGCGCCGGCACATCCAGAAGTACTACGGCACGGAGGAGACCGGCCGCTTTCCGGACCGCCGGCCGCCCATCAACATCAAGGCGGACGTGGACCGGGCGGGCCAGTTCCGCGCCATCAAGGACATCAACCTGGAGATCCGGCGCCTGAACCTGGCCGCCTACGCGCCGCTGCGCTACGTGCTGCCGCACAAGCAGGCTGCCTACGACGCCAAGTACAGCACCGAGATCCGGGGCGGCGAGAGCTTCTTCCGTCAGGCTGACCGCGAGGAAAGCCTCATCCACCTGCTGCGGGTGAACGTGCTCAAGCGCATGGAGAGCGCGGTGTCGTCGTTCGCACTGACACTGCAGCGGCAACTCCGCGACGTGGAGGCGGTGCTCGCGCAGATCGAGCAGCATGCCGACCAGGCCGCCAACGGCGACGGCATCGAAGAGCTGGACATCGCCGACGTGGACATCGACGACCCCGCCTTCGAGGCGCTGCTGGTCGGCCGCAAGGTGAAGGTGCTGCTGGGCGACGTGGACCTCATCCGGTGGCGTCAGGACCTGGTGGAGGACCGCAACCGCCTGGACACGCTGCTGACCGCTGCCCAGCAGGTGGACGCTGCACGCGACGCCAAGCTCGCCAAGCTGCGCGAAATGGTCGAGGACAAGTGCCGCAACCCCATCAACGACGGCAACCGCAAGATCATCGTCTTCACGGCGTTCTCGGACACCGCCCAGTACCTCTACGCCAACCTGGCGCCCTGGGCCAAGACCACACTGGGCATCGACGCTGCCCTGGTCACCGGCAGCGCCGGCATCCAGACCACGCTGCCGGGCCTGCGCAAGAGCATGAGCAGCGTGCTGTCGGCCTTCGCACCACGCGCCAAGGAGCGCCCGGCCGACATGGCCGGTGAAGGCGAGATTGACCTGCTGATCGCGACCGACTGCATCTCGGAAGGCCAGAACCTGCAGGACTGCGACTGGCTCATCAACTACGACATCCACTGGAACCCGGTCCGCATCATCCAGCGCTTCGGCCGGATCGACCGCATCGGTTCGCCCAACCGCAGCATCCAGCTGGTCAACTTCTGGCCGAACATCGCGCTCGACGAGTACATCAACCTGGAGCAGCGCGTCAGCGGGCGCATGGTGCTGCTGGACGTGTCAGCCACCGGTGAGGAGAACCTCATCGAGCAACAGTCCGGCGACCCGATGAACGACCTGGAGTACCGCCGCAAGCAGCTCTTGAAGCTGCAGGACTCCGTCATCGACATGGAAGACCTGAGCAGCGGGGTCTCGATCACCGACCTGACGCTGACCGACTTCCGCATCGACCTGGCGCAGTTCCTTCGCGACCATCCGGCGGTGCTGGAGGGCATGCCGCTGGGCGCGCATGCCGTCACGAGCAGCGTCGACGCCGACATCGAGCCCGGCATCATCTTCTGCCTGCGGGCCGAGGGACCCGGCGCGAGCAAAGCCCCAGCCGGCGCCGGATCTGGCGACTACCCGCTGGCACCCATCTACCTGGCCCATGTGGGCGACGACGGCACCACCGTGCTGGCCTACCCTCAGGCCAAGCGCATCCTCGACCGCCTCAAGCGCCTGGCGCTGGGCCGGGAGCTGCCCGACCTGGGCGCCAGCAGCCGCCACGACAAGCTGACCCGCCAAGGCGAGGACATGCGGCACGCCCAGAAGCTGCTCGCCTCGGCGGTTGCCTCGGTGGTCGGCAAGGCCGAAGAGCGCGCCGTTGCCAGCTTGTTCTCGCCCGGCGGCACCCACGCCATGAAGGGCGAGTTCGCCGGGGCCGGTGACTTTGAGGTGCTGGCATTCATGGTGGTGCTGCCCACCCAAAACACAAAGGGAGCAACGCATGAGCATGGAGCACAGCCAACGCCTTGAGCCGCTGGCAAAGGATGTCGTCGACAAGCTCGACACCGTGGCAAGCACAGCCCGCCAGTGGCTGGCCAACCCGCGCCGACTTGGCATAGACGCGCTCGCCACCGGCGGGAACACGCTGAACTCGGATCGTGCCGCGCGAGCGCTCGACGAGGTCAATCAGGCCAACGAGTCCGCGTATCGCAAGCTGGCCAGCGAGCCAGCCATCGCCCGGGTCATCGCTGAAGACGACGACGGGCACCGCACCGCCTACTACTTCTGCCGCGCCGAGCAAGGCCTCGCCAACCTGGGCTTGGTCAGCTATCGCGCGCCGGTTGGTCGCCTGGCGTCCTTGCCGGTCGGCGAGGAGTACGTCCGCCCCGATGGCAAGGCGTTGATCGTCGTCGAGCGAGCACAGCTACGCCCGTCGCCCCTGGCCGGATCTTGGGACGCCTACACGGTCGTGCAGTCGGAAGATGCGCCAACGGTCACCATCGAGTCGCTGCGCAAGCTGCTGGAGCGACACCCAGAGCTGGCAGAACCCGTCGAGGACCTGGTCGCCCAGTTGCTGGCGAGTGCCGAGGCCAGCCAGAACGTCATCGAGGGCATGAAGCGCAGCGTCATCACCAAGATGGGCCTGCGCGACCAGCCGGTGCTGGACCAGTTTCAAGACGAGATCTTCCGCCTGCCATTCAATCGCCGTGTCCTGTTGCTTGGCCCCCCCGGCACCGGCAAGACGACAACGCTGATCCGTCGCCTCGGGCAAAAGCTCGACGCCCAGTTTCTGGACGAAGACGAGCAGCGCGTCGCTGAGGAACTCGCCCAGAGTCAGCAGGTGCCGCACGGGAAGAGCTGGCTGATGTTCACGCCGACGGAGCTGTTGAAGCAGTACCTGAAGGAGGCCTTTGCCCGGGAAGGTATCCCAGCACCGGACCAGAACATCCGCACCTGGGCCGACCACCGTCGCGACATGGCCAGGCAGACCTTCGGCGTCCTGCGGACCGCGACTGGCGGCGGCACTTTTGTGCTCAAGGAGGTGAACAGCCTGCAGCCGACGGCCATGACCCAGCCGATCGCTTGGTTCGATGACTTTCAAGCCTGGCAAGGCGCTGCGTACCGGACCGAACTCATGGACAGCGCGCAGGCGCTGGCGGGCGCTGGACTGGCGACGGCGCAACAACTGGGCAAGCGCCTGCAAGCCACCCTCAAAGAAGATGGCCCGTGGCCGTCTACGTTCACGACTCTGGCAGGTGAGCTTCCCGCCATACAGGCGTTCGTGGCGCGCCTCAAGGACGAGACCGACGCCACCATCAAGGCCGCGCTGAATGCCCAACTCGCCCGCAACCGGGGCTTGGTCGGCGAGCTGGCGAAGTTCATTGAGAGCCTGCAGCAGGCTGCCGACGCCGATGCCGACGACGACCAGGACGCCGAGGACGACGAGGACACGGCGGCGCCCAAGGTCGGCCCTGGGGCCGCCATCAACGCCTACATGCAAGCGGTCCGCACGCAGGCCCGCAATGCCGCAGCCAAGCGATCCACCAACAAGATCACCCGCAACGGCAAGGTCATCGAGTGGCTGGGCGACCGCACGCTGGCGCCCGCCGAGCTGAACGCCCTCGGTACAAGCCTGCTGCTCCAGGCCCATGCACGGCGATTCGTGAACCCGGTCAAGCGCTACGTGGATGGCATCCAGAAGCGCTACCGCGCCTTCCGGAAGGTTCGCCAGGACGAGGGCCGGTGGTATGCGAAGGCAGGCTTCGAGGTCCGCGAGCTGAACCCGCTTGAGCTGGATCTCGTCCTGCTGGCGATTCTCCGGTCGGCTGGCGAATTGCTGCAGCGGCCCACAGTGATGCGTGACATCGACAGCCCGGCCTGGGCGTCGCTGAAGCCTGTACTGGGCGCCCTGCGCAGCCAGGTCGTCGTCGATGAGGCCACCGACTTCTCGCCGATCCAACTGGCCTGCATGGCGGCACTGGCGCACCCGCGCTTGCGGTCGTTCTTCGCCTGCGGCGACTTCAACCAGCGGCTGACCACCTGGGGGGCGCGCTCTGCCGACGAGCTGCAGTGGGTCTTCGCGGACTTCGACATCCGGCGTGTCACGGTCTCCTACCGCCAGAGTCGCCAGCTCAACGAACTGGCCCGGGACATCATCGCGTGTGTCGGTGGCTCCGACCAAGAGGCCACCTTGCCCATCGAGGTCAACAACGAGGGCGAATCGCCGGTGCTTCTGGAGTACGCATCCCTTGAAGACGCCGTGGGCTGGCTGGCTGCGAGGATTCAGTGGATCGACCGGTTCCTCGACGGACGACTACCGTCCACGGCGATCTTCGTCAACTCGGAAGCCGAGGTTGAACCGGTGGCCAACGCGCTGAACCTGGCACTCGCCAACCAGAACATTCAGGTGGTCGCGTGCCGCGAAGGCCAGGCCGTCGGGCAGGAGAGCAACGTCGGCCCCTCGTCGTTTCGTGTGGAATCCAACACCGACAATAGCTGGTCGTAGTCGAGCCCGGTGGGCATGTGGGCAGGCCGCATTTGGGCCTGTCCAC
>JAYRLJ010000169.1:0-4191 GCA_041905305.1 Hylemonella sp.
AAGCCCGGCGCCAGCGCGCCCAACCGCTTCTACATGTACGGCGTGATCGGTCGCTTGGCGATGCTGGCCGCCAGCTACGAGCTGGAGGCCACCGACCCAGAGGCCGAGGTCTACGCCTGAAGCGGTGCCCGGCGGTAGTTGCTGCAATGCAACATTTTTCTGGCGCTACCGGCTCGAAGGCTGCTGGCGGTTGGAGGCGGTAGCGCCCAGGAGCACAATAGCGCCTTCCGCAGCTTTTGAACCCCGCCCGTGACGACGGGGCCGTTTTGTGTCCGCATCCAAATCCTCGCTTGCCGCGCTGACCTTGGGCGCCATCGGCGTCGTTTACGGTGACATCGGTACCAGCGTCCTGTATGCCGTCAAGGAAGTGTTCGGTTCCGGCCATGTGCCGTTCACCCCGGACAACGTCTACGGCATCCTGTCCATCCTGTTCTGGACCCTGACGGTCATCGTCTCGCTCAAGTACGTCACCCTGGTGCTGCGAGCCGACAACAACGGCGAAGGTGGCCTGGTGGCCATGCTGGCGCTGGCCTCGCAATCGGTCAAGGACAGGCCGGAGTTGCGGCGCTGGCTGCTGGGCATCGGCATCTTCGGCACCTGCCTGTTCTACGGTGATGGCGTCATCACGCCGGCCATCTCGGTGCTGTCGGCGGTGGAGGGCCTGGAGGTGGTTTCGCCGGCCTTCAAGAAGACGGTGATCCCGCTCACCCTGATCATCCTCTTTGGCCTGTTTGCCGTCCAGAAACGCGGCACCGCCGGCATCGGCAAGTTTTTCGGTCCCATCACACTGGTCTGGTTTGCCTGCATCGCCCTGCTGGGCGTGGCGCAGATCGCCACCCATCCCACCATCCTGTGGGCGCTGAGCCCGCACCATGCCCTGGGCTTCATGCTGGAGAACCCGGGCACCACCTTCATCATCCTGGGGGCGGTGGTGCTGTGTGTCACCGGCGGTGAGGCGCTGTATGCGGACATGGGCCACTTCGGCAAGAAGCCGATCCGCCTGGCCTGGTTCTCCATCGTCATGCCGTCGCTGACGTTGAACTACTTCGGCCAGGGCGCGCTGCTGCTGGAGCATCCCGAGGCCGTGAAGAACCCCTTCTTCATGATGGCACCCGACTGGGCGCTGCTGCCCTTGGTGGGGCTGGCCACCATGGCCACCGTGATCGCGTCGCAGGCGTTGATCTCGGGGGCCTTCAGCGTGACCAAGCAGGTCATCCAGCTCGGCTACCTTCCGCGCCTGCAGGTGCAGCACACCAGCGAGACGGACACCGGCCAGATCTACATGCCCTTCGTCAACTGGGGCCTTTTCGTGGCCATTGTGCTGGCCGTGGTGCTGTTCAAGTCTTCCAGCAACCTGGCGGCGGCCTATGGCATCGCGGTCACGCTGGACATGCTGATCACCACCGTGCTGACCTTTTTCGTGCTGCGCTACGGCTGGCGTTATCCGCTGGCGCTGTGTGTCGGCGCCACCGGCTTCTTCTTCATGGTGGATGTGGCCTTCTTCAGCTCCAACCTGCTCAAGCTCATCGACGGAGGCTGGTTCCCGCTGCTCATCGGCGGCGCCATCTTCATGCTCATGGTCACCTGGAAGGAAGGGCGGGCCCAGCTCAACACCGCCTTGCGGCAGGATGCGCTGGACCTCGGCAGTTTTCTGGATGCGGTGTTCATCAGCCCACCGGCCCGTGTCGACGGTTCGGCCGTGTTCCTGACCGCCGAGCCGGGCAACGTGCCCAATGCCTTGCTGCACAACCTCAAGCACAACAAGGTGCTGCACCAGCAGAACCTGTTTGTCACGGTGCGCAACCACGAGGTGCCATGGATCAGTGTGGACCAGCGGCTGGAGATCGAGGCCATGGGCCACGACTGCTGGCAGATCATCGTGCACTACGGCTTCAAGGATGACCCGGACCTGCCGCTGGCGCTGCAGCAGATCCGCCAGCATGGCTGTGCGCTCGATGCCATGAGCACCAGCTACTTCCTGTCGCGCGACATCGTCATCCCGACCCTGGGCCACGGCATGGCGCCGTGGCGCGAGAAGCTGTTTGCGCAGATGCACCACAACGCCAGTGCGGCGGCGGCCTTCCTGAACCTGCCGAACAACGCGGTGGTGGAGCTGGGGTCGAAGATCGAAATTTGACGGGCTCGGTCCCGACCCATGAAGAAAGCCACCCGCGGGTGGCTTTCTTCATGGGCGATGCGGGCGTTCAGTCCGGCGTGATGCCGGCAGACTTCACCAGCTTGCCCCAGCGCTCGCTCTCGGCCTTGATGTGCGCGGCGAACTGCTCGGGCGTGCCGCCGCCGAGCTCATTGCCCTGGCCCAGCATCTGCTCGCGGATGGCCGGGTCGGCCAGCGCCTTGTTGGTCACCTCGTTGAGCAGCTGGATGATGGGCCGTGGCGTACCGGCTGGCGCGACAAAGCCTTGCCAGTTGCTGATCTCAAAGCCCGGAAAGCCCTGCTCGGCCAAGGTCGGCACGTCCGGAAACTGCGGCGAGCGCTTGAGGCTGGTGATGGCCAGCGGCCGCAGCCGGCCAGCGCGGATATTGGCGGAGGCGGCATACATCTGCTCGAACATCATGTCCACCTGCCCGCCCATCAGGTCCATGGCGGCCGGCGCCCCGCCGCGGTAGGGGATGGTCGTGATGAAGACGCCGGCGCGGGCCTTGAACATCTCGGCTGCCAGGTGGTGCGAACCCCCGGTGCCGCCATGGGCGTACGTCAGGTGCCCGGGCTTGGCCTTGGCGGCGGCGATCAGGTCCTTGAGCGACTTGAAGGGCGAATCCTGCCGCACCATGAGCACCAACGGGCCGCGCTCGATCAGGCAGATCGGCGCCAGATCCTTGATGGGGTCGAAGGACACCTTCTTGAACAGTGTCGGGTTGACCGACAGCGGTGCGAAGTTGCCCATGCCGATGGTGTAGCCATCGGGCTTGGCACGCGCGATGGCCTCGGTGCCGATGTTGCCGCCCGCACCGGAGCGGTTTTCCACCACCATCGGCACGCCCAGCACCGGGCCCATGAAGCGGGCAAACTGGCGCGAGCGCTGGTCGGTGTTGCCGCCTGCCGGGTAGGGGCAGACGATGGTGATGGGCTTGCTGGGGTACTTGTCCTGAGCCCATCCCAGGCCAGGCAGGGCCAGCAGCGGGGCGGATTGCAGTAGTTGGCGACGTTTCATGCGAGACTCCCGGTACAAGCCTGCCACGGTACCGCGATTTGGCCGGCCACCCCATACGGACTAACCACAATCAACGCGAGGGCCACGCCCCATGAACCTCCTTTTCATCGCCGATCCGCTGGAAAGCTTCAAGATCTACAAGGACAGCACCTTTGCCATGATGCGCGAGCTGCAGCGGCGTGGCCATCGCATTGCGGCCTGCGAGCCGCGGCACCTGGCCTGGCAGCCCGCCACCGGTGTGCAGGCGCATGTGCGCCACATCACGCTCACCGGCCACGAGGAACGCTGGTTCCATGAGACGCCCGAACCGCCGCTGCAGCGCCTGGCTGCATTGCGCGAGTTCGATGCCGTGCTGATGCGCAAGGACCCGCCGTTTGACAGCGAGTACTTCTACGCCACCCACATGCTCGAGCAGGCCGAGCGCGAGGGGGCCAAGGTCTTCAATAAGCCGCGTGCGCTGCGTGACCATCCTGAAAAGCTGGCCATCCTGGAGTTCCCGCAGTTCATTGCACCCACCCTGGTCACACGCGATGCGCTCGCCATCCGTGCCTTCCATGCCGAGCACCGCGACATCATCCTCAAGCCGCTCGACGGCATGGGCGGCATGGGCATCTTCCGCGTCAAGGACGATGGCCTCAACCTCGGCGCCATCACCGAGACCCTGAACCGCGATGGCGCCCAGACCGTGATGGTGCAGAAGTTCCTGCCGGCCATTGCCCAGGGTGACAAGCGCGTGCTGGTGATCGGCGGTCAGCCGGTGCCTTATTGCCTGGCGCGCATTCCGCAGGGCGGTGAGGTGCGTGGCAACCTGGCTGCCGGTGGCAAGGGCGTGGCCCAGCCGCTGACAGCGCGCGACCGCGAGATTGCCGAAGCCATCGGTCCGGTACTGGCGGCGCGTGGGCTGTTGCTGGTGGGGCTGGACATCATTGGCGACTGTCTGACCGAAATCAACGTCACCAGCCCGACCTGCTTTCAGGAAATTACCGACCAGACCGGCTGCGACGTGGCCGCGCTGTAC
>JAYRLJ010000169.1:4201-7121 GCA_041905305.1 Hylemonella sp.
GCGCAGCAGCGCCAGCACGCCCTGCGGCAGCTGGTTGGCCTGCGCCACCATGGCGGTACCGGCCTGCTGCAGGATCTGGGTGCGTGACAGGTTGGCCGTTTCCTTGGCGAAGTCGGCATCCATGATGCGGCCGCGCGAGGCGCTGTTGTTCTCCACCATCACGCTGATGTTGGCAATGGCATTCTCGAAGCGGCTCTGCATCGCGCCCAGTTTGGCGCGGGCGCTGTTGACCTGGTCGATGGCCGAGTCGAACATCTTCAGGGCGTACCAGGCACCGGCCTGCTGGCCCCAGGTGGTGTTGACGTCGTCGATGCTGTCCAGGCCCACCTGCGTTCCCGCCGTGGCGGTGGTACCGGTCGCCAGCCCGGTGCTGGCCGCGGTCCAGCTGCCGGTCAAGGTGAAGTCACCCACGACGCCTGTGTTGTCCTTGGCGGCTGACATCAGATTCAGGTTGTAGGTGCCTGAGGCGGTCTTCTCCAGATAGGCCGTGACGCCGGTGTCCGCCGTCTTGCGGTTGACGGCTTCAACCACCTGGCCCAGCCGCTCCTCGCCGCTGGAGGCGACGTCGATGGCGTCCAGGCTGTAGGTCTGACCACCCGACACCGAGATCTGCAGCGCACCGGCGGCAATCGCGCCCAGCGAGTTGACGCTGCTGGCGTCGATACCGCCGACGCCCTGGGCCGTGTAGTTCACGCTACCCAGCTTGGCGGAGGTGGCGTTGGTAAGTGATCCCACCGTGATGTTGTCGCCGGCGCTGGCGCCTACCTGGAACACGGCCCCGGCGAAGGAGCCGTCCAGCACCTTCTGGCCGTTGAAAGTGGTCGTCTTGGCCACGCGGTCGATCTCGCTGCGCAGCTGCTTCATTTCGGCGTTGAGCGCCGTCCGATCGGAGTCGCTGTTGGAGGCGTTGGCCGACTGCACCGCCAGTTCGCGCATGCGCTGTAGCATGTCGCCCACCTTGCCCAGCGCACCTTCAGCCGTCTGGGCCAGCGAGATGCCGTCATTGGCGTTGCGCGCGGCCACATTGAAGCCTCGTATCTGCACGCTCATGCGCTCGGCAATTGCCAGACCGGCAGCGTCGTCTTTGGCGCTGTTGACGCGCAGGCCGGACGACAGGCGCTGCATCGACGTCGCCAGCGAACCGGCCGAGGCGGTCAGGTTGCGTTGGGCGTTCAGCGACGCGATGTTGGTGTTGATGGAGGTGCTCATTGTTCTGTGTCCGAAACGTGGCTCGAAGTGCTCCCTGCAGCACGCCTTTCTGCTTCTGTATCGGGCGTGTGGCACGGAAACTTGAAGTGCCGGCGCGCTGAAGGGCTTGGGCGTGGCGTGGAAAAGCAGGGGAAATCACCCGCAATTCGAGCGATTGACCTGCGAAGGCGCTGCGGAGCTGCCCGCTCAGGCCGCCGGCGCGCCGTTGACGAACACCTTGAGCTCGCCCGGCGCAAAGGGCGTCCAGACCTCGTTGCTCGTCAGTGGTGTGGTCACCACCACCGCCACCCGGTCGCCCGGAGTGGCGTGTTCGGCGAAGTTGACGCTCAGGTCGTCGTCGCGCAGCGTGGCCTGGCCGAAGGGGTGTTGGCGCACGATATAGCTCAGGTTCGTGGACGCATGGGCCCACAGCGCCTCGCCGTTGCTGAGCAGGAAGTTGAAGGTGCCATGGCGCGCCACCTGCGGCACCAACTCACGCAGCGTCAGCGTCAGTTCGTCTACTGGCGGGACGTCGGCATGCGACTTCGCCAGCTCCTGCAACAGCCAGCAGAAGGCACGTTCGCTGTCGGTATGGCCGACCGGGTGGAAGCTGCCGTGCAGCCGCGGTGCAAAGTCCTTCAGGTCGCCGTTGTGGGCGAACACCCAGTAGCGTCCCCAGAGTTCACGCACGAAGGGGTGGCAGTTCTCCAGTGTCACGGCACCCTGCGTGGCCTTGCGGATGTGCGAGATGACGTTGCGGCTCTTGATCGGGTAGTGACGGATCAGATTGGCAATGGGCGACTCGGCCGCGGACTGGTGGTCGACGAAGTGGCGCAGGCCCTTGTCTTCGAAGAAGGCGATGCCCCAGCCATCGCCGTGGTGGTCGGTATGCCCTCCGCGCTCGGCAAAGCCGGCGAAGCTGAACAACACGTCGGTCGGCACATTGCAGTTCATGCCCAGCAACTGGCACATGGTCGTCAGGCTCCGGTGGCCGGCGCGGCCGGCGCGGCCGGGGCGCGCAAGCGCCAGGATGCCAGCAAGGCCAGTGCGCACAGCACGGCCAGCAGCACAAAGGATTCGTCAAACGCCGCGAGCCGCGCGGCACTGTGCTGCGCGTCATGCAGGCTGGCGCCGTGCACCGCCAGCCGCCATTCGAGCACGATGCCGCACAGGCTCACGCCGACCGAGCCGCCCAGCATGCGGATGAAGTTGATCACGCTCGCGCCCTGCGGGATCAGGGCCTTGTCGGTGCCGCGCATCGCACCCAGGTTCAGCGACGGCAGGATGCAGCCCAGGCCGATGCGCCCCAGTGTCGCCAGCGCCACCAGCAGCCCGATGGCGGCGCCGCTCTTGATCAGCACCATCAGCGCGAACGAGGCCGCCAGCAGCGCCACGCCCACGCTCACCAGCACGTGGGTCGGGTAGCGGTCGGCCAGGCGCCCGGTCACGGCGATGGTCACGGCCAGCACCACGCCCGCCGGCAGCAGGATGGTGCCCACGTAGGAAGCCGAGAGCCCGAGCCCGATCTGCATGAACACGGGGATCAGGTAAGTCGAGCCGAACAGTGCCATGCCGTAGATGAAGGCCACGATGCTGCCCATGGCGAAGGGCCGGCTGGCGAACAGGGTCAGGTTCATCAGCGGCCCGTTGCCGCCGTGGCGCCGTTGCTGCTGGCCAAGGCGGCGGTGCTGCCACCAGAAGCCGGCCCGCCCCCCCCGCGCGCCCGCCAGCA
>JAYRLJ010000170.1:0-7099 GCA_041905305.1 Hylemonella sp.
CATTGCGAATGAAATCACGGCGGCCATTCTTGGCTTCCGCAATGACGGTCTTGATCCCGTCCTTGTTCAGAAAATTCTCGGGCGCCTTGCGGATCCTGCCCGAGCTCAACGCGTCTTGCATCTCACACTCCTTCCATTCCTTGCCCTTGCGGGCCATTTCTTCCAACTGTCGCCAGCTCAGCCCTGCTGTTGCTCGCGCCCCTGATTCCTTCCCTGGCTGGCCTGTGTACAGACCGCCTTGCAAACCCGCACCACCGACTCGTCGGCAATGCTGTAGAACACCTGCGCCCCATGACGCCGCTTGGTCACCACACCCGCCCGGTACAGCACGTTCAGGTGCTGCGACATGTTGGGCTGCGATACGTCGATGTCGTGCAGCAACTGAGAGACATTCTTTTCACCTTGGCACAGCGCACCGATGATGCGCAGCCGGATCGGCGTCGACAGCACCCCGAACAGTTCTGCTGCATCTTCGAAGTCCGCAGCTGACATGGTCAGGGGGTTGTCATCTTTCATTCGCTACATCTCAATATTCATATTCACGAATATAAAGATTTTATGACACCCATAAAGCAGGGTTTATACCTATTCCGATCTTTTTGATCGGTTGTTCTGTTTTACTTTGTGAAACGGTAATGGTCGCGGTTAAGCACCGCCGCGACGGCCGTGACCTCTTCCGGGAAGAAGCCCAGGTTCAGTTCCGTGTTGCACTGCTCGACCATGCCACGCAGGAAACCCGGGCTGTTGATGCGCCCGGCCGGCTTGTAGATGGCACTGCCGTCACCTCCCACCTTCTGCTGGTGACAGGCAACGCACTTGTTCTCGGCAATCAGCTTCTGGCCCAACTTGAGATCGGCGCCGCGGAACACCTCAGGCACTTCGGCGCCCACCGAGGTCACAACGGTCAAGAGGAAGCAGGCCAGTTTGCGCATGGCCTTCAGACTACTCAAAAACCCGACATGTAGCAACACGCACTTACCCTGCTCTTTTCACACCATTCCCCACGGGTTGATGGCAACCCGTGGGGTATCGTCAGTCCATCAGCGACAACCGCTTACCAGCGCCAGCCGTAGGCAATGCCGATGGAACTCTGGTTCATCTTCAGGTCGACCGGATAGCCGGCCACGGTCTGACCGTTACCGTTCCCTACGCCTGTCACGCTCTTGGCGAACGCGTACATGTAGCTCAGCGTCAGTTCAGACTTGTTTTCGAGCGTCCAGGTCGCGCCCAACGTCAGGTGCTGCTCCACCGTGGCAGGCGCCAGGATGTTGAAGTAGGTGTTCTCGCTGGTGATCGGCATCTGGCTGTAGTTGTAACCCGCGCGCAACACCAGGTCCGGACGGTATTCATAGGTCATGCCGACCTTGAACACCGTCATGTCCTTCCAACCGAAACCCGAACCGTTGTCGCGGCCCATGACCATGCCGGACACCTGAGGGAAAACCTTGCCGGAGTTGCCCAGCGATTTGACGCTGCTGTAATTGATCTGCGTGATGTCCGCAGCAATCGTCGCCTTGGGAGTGGCCTTGATCGCCACGCCGATACCGTAGGTTTCCGGGATGTCAAAGCCACCCTCCTCGGCAAACAGACCCTTGTACTTGTCGAACTTGGTCATCTTGCTGCGCGTCTGGTAGACCGCGCCCAGCGTCACGTCGGGCGATACCTGCCCGGTCCAGCCGAACTTCAGACCCCAGCCGGTCGAGATGTCCTCGCCACGGTTGGTCACCGAGCCGACGAAGGCGGAGTTGTTGGTGTTGTCGAACGCCTCCAGGCCCTTGGCTTCGAAGGTCTGGCGGATCAGGTTCAACGACACGCCGAAGGAATGGTTGCCAACCTTTTTGGCGAACGTCGGTGCGATGAACAGCTGCTCCAGGTTGGAGTAGGTCTTGCTACCGGACGACGTGATCAAATTGGTGTCGTAGTTGGTGTTCATGCCACCGTTGCCATACACCACGACACCGACCGACATGTCATTACCAATCAGGCGGTTGTATCCGAACTCGGGCACGAAGAACTCGCGCTGGCCACTGCGATAGTCCCCGGCGGCAACGCCTTGGTAGGCCGAGGTATAGGTCGTGGTGCGGTCCGGCATGAACAGGTCCAGGCCGAAGTCGACGCGGTTGCCGACATCGACCATGCCGGCCGGGTTGGTGGCGGCCGACATGGCGTCTTGCGGCAAGGCAATGCCCACGCCCCCCATGCCCTTGGCACGCATGCCGTAGCCGTGCGAAAAATACCCGTTGGTGGCCATGGCCGCACTGAGCGGACCGGCAACCGCCACGGCCATGACAACGCCGCGAATTGCTTTCAATTTATGCACAGATGTCTCCTGTTGTATTTGACTGTTTACCTAACGACTGACGACTGACTCAAAACTCACCCTTGGAGCCACGCTCCATCATTTCCCAGATGGTGTCGCGCACCTTCCAGGCGTTCTCCTTCAATGGCGAGGGGAGCTTGCGGCCCATCCTGACCATCATGTCCATGTTGAGCGTGTACATCCACAGGCCGTCCTCCTTCTCCACCACCGTGATGCGGCAGGGCAGGTAGGCCGCCATGTGCGGGCTGAAGTCCACCATCTCGCGTGCGGTGGTGGGCGTGCAGAAGGAATAGACCTTGAGGAATTTCTGGGGCTTGCCGGTGCGCGCTTCCAGTTCCTTGGACAGCGGCAGGTCGCCCACGCCCTTCATGTTGCGCTCGGCAGCGATCTGGGTCAGCACCTGCTCCAGGTCGTTGATGGACACGCCATCCTTGACCTTGCGCTCCCAGGTGGTGGCCACGGCAATGTCGCCGCCGCTGTCCACCCAGCGATCCCACATCTTGCTGGCCTCGGCGCCTGCGCCGTCCTCCAGCTTGCCCATCGTGCTGATCGTGCCGCAGCCGGTCAGGAAAACGGCTACCAGCAAGGGCAGCCAACGCCAGGTCTTCATCATCGTCTTCACACTTGTCCCCTCACAAGAAATTGCCCCCTGCCGAGTGGCAGAGGGTGGCACCACCAGGCTGCATGAGCCCGCAGATCGTGTCGGTATCGATGCTCGCGGATGTGACCTTTTTGTGAAATCGGTAAGAACCCTATACCGTGCGGGGTAGGGTACGTAGTGGTAAACCCGCGCCATGTCATGGGCGCATCTGGCACACTGGCGCCACGTTCAACCACAACGCGTCTATCCCATGGTCAGCAAAAGCACCCCCAGCAGCAGTGGCGACACCAACACGCCGGCTTCCCTTTACCGCGCCGATCACCAGAAGGACGTGGTCAACCGACTGCGCCGCATCGAGGGCCAGGTGCGCGGCCTGATTGAGATGATCCAGAGCGGTCGCTCCTGTGAGGACGTGGCGCTGCAGATGTCGGCCGCACGCAAGGCCATGGACAAGGCCTTCTATCGCATGATGGCCTGCTCGGTGATCGAAGCGGTTTACGACGCCGACAACGAGAGCGAGGCGATTTCCGAAGTGGAGAAGTCCGCCCGCCTGCTGGAAAAGTTCGGCTGATCTGCGCTCGCGCATCAGCAGGCAAAAGGGGCAGTCCATTCGGACTGCCCCTTTTGCTTGGGTACCCGGTACGCCGGCTTACTTGGCGCCGGCCAGCACCCAGCCCGCCAGCGTCTTGGCATCGGCATCGCTCAGCGCCGCCTGCGCCGGCATCGGCACCGGCCCCCACTTGCCGGCACCGCCCTTCTTGATGCTGGCGGCCAGCATGTCGGGGGCGTCCTTCTGGCCGGCGTACTTCTTGGCCACCTCCTGGAAGGCCGGTCCGACCAGCTTCTTGTCACTGGCATGGCAGGCCATGCAGGCGCTCTTCTGCGCCAGCTCCTTGCTGGCAAAGGCCGGTGCAGCCAGCAGGGTCGTGGCGGCCAAAGCGATGTGGATGTATTTCATGTTTGTCTCCTCGGGTTGCTGTCAACGTTCAAGCGTAGCGCGCCGCCATCATCTCCAGCGGGATGGGCTTGATCTTCGAGGCCATGCCGGCGCAGCCGAAGGCTTCGAAACGCAGTCGGCAGACGCCCGCAGCAGCCTTCTTGGCGGCCGCCATGGCCTTGCGCGGATCGAACTCGCTGGGCTGCTTGGCAAACACCTCGCGCATGGCGCCTGTCATGGCCAGGCGGATGTCGGTGTCGATGTTGACCTTGCGCACGCCACTCCGAATGCCGCGCTGGATTTCCTCCACCGGCACGCCATAGGTTTCCTTGATGTCGCCTCCGTACTGGCGGATGATGGCCAGCCACTCCTGCGGCACGCTGCTGGAGCCGTGCATGACAAGGTGCGTGTTGGGGATCTGGGCATGAATGGCCGCGATGCGGTCGATGGCCAGGATGTCGCCCGTGGGCTTGCGCGTGAACTTGTAGGCGCCATGGCTGGTGCCGATGGCGATGGCCAGCGCGTCCACGCCGGTGCGGGCTACGAAGTCCTTGGCCTGCACCGGATCGGTCAGCATCATGTCGTGCGTGAGCTTGCCCTCGGCACCGACGCCGTCTTCCTCGCCGGCCTCGCCAGTCTCCAGCGAGCCCAGGCACCCGAGCTCGCCTTCCACCGACACGCCCACCGGATGCGCCATCTCGCACACGCGCTTCGTCACCGCCACGTTGTAGTCGTAGCTGGCCGGGGTCTTGGCGTCTTCCATCAGCGAGCCGTCCATCATGACGCTGGTGAAGCCGGAGCGGATGGACTGCTGGCACACGGCCGGCGACGCACCGTGGTCCTGGTGCACCACCACCGGAATGTCCGGGTGCGTCTCCACCGCGGCCAGCATCATGTGGCGCAGATAGGCTTCGCCGGCGTACTTGCGCGCCCCGGCACTGGCCTGCAGGATCACCGGGCTGTCGGTGGCCTGCGCCGCCTCCATGATGGCGAGCACCTGTTCCAGGTTGTTGACGTTGAACGCCGGTACGCCGTAGCCGTGTTCGGCCGCGTGGTCCAGCACCTGCCGCAGGGATGCGAATGCCATGAGAGTCTCCTCGGGTGAAATATGAATGAAATCAGGCTCTACGCCTTGTTTTTATTGCGCTGACAGCTATCAATACAGGAGCATTCAGCTCGCTGCGCGCTTGGCCAGGATCTCGAAGGCCGGCAAGGTCTTGCCCTCCAGCACCTCCAGGAAGGCGCCACCACCGGTGGAGATGTAGCCCACGTCCTTCTCGATGCCGTACTTGGCAATCGCCGCCAGCGTGTCACCACCGCCAGCGATGCTGAAGGCGCTGGATTCGGCGATCGCCTTGGCGATTTCTTTGGTGCCGTTCTCGAAGGCGGTGAACTCGAACACGCCCACCGGGCCGTTCCACACGATGGTGCCGGCAGCCTTGAGTTGGGCAGCCAGCTTCTTCGCGGTCTCCGGGCCGATGTCCAGGATCAGGTCGTCGTCGGCGACTTCGCTGGCCTTCTTGATGGTGGCCTGGGCATCGGCTTTGAATTCCTTAGCGGTGACGACGTCGACCGGGATCGGCACTTCGGCGCCACGCGCCTTCATGGCCTCAATCACGGCTTTGGCATCGCCCAGCAGGTCGGGTTCGGCCAGGCTCTTGCCGATCTTCAGGCCTGCAGCCAGCATGAAGGTGTTGGCGATGCCGCCACCGACGATGAGCTGGTCAACGTTCTTGGCCAGGGATTGCAGGATGGTGAGCTTGGTGCTGACCTTGGAGCCGGCAACAATCGCCACCAGCGGGCGCTTCGGCGCGGTCAGGGCTTTGCCGATGGCGTCCATTTCAGCGGCCAGGAGCGGGCCGGCGCAGGCGATGGGGGCGTACTGGGCGATGCCGTAAGTACTTGCTTCGGCGCGGTGGGCGGTGCCGAAGGCGTCGTGCACGAAGATGTCGCACAGGGCGGCCATTTTCTTGGCAAGTTCTTCGTTGTTCTTTTTCTCGCCCTTGTTGACGCGCACGTTCTCGAGCATAACGAGCTGGCCGGGGGCGACCTTCACCCCATCCACCCAGTTGGAAACCAATGGGACGTCACGGCCCATGAGTTCGCCCAGGCGCTTGGCCACCGGGGACAGGCTGTCTTCGGGTTTCATTTCGCCTTCCGTGGGGCGACCGAGGTGGGAGGTGACCATGACGGCGGCGCCGGCATCCAGTGCCATCTGGATGCAGGGGATGGAGGCGCGGATGCGGGTGTCTTCGGTGATGGCGCCGGCATCATCTTGCGGAACGTTGAGGTCGGCGCGGATGAAGACGCGTTTGTTTTTGGCAAAGCCGCTCTGGATGACGTCGCTGAAGCGCAGGAATTTCATGACTTGCTCCCTGCTTCAGCCCCGCGCCACATGCTGCAGGAAGCGCAGCATGTTGCAGGTGTAGCCATACTCGTTGTCGTACCAAGCCACCACCTTGACGAAAGTCGCGTCCAGCGCAATGCCGGCCTCGGCGTCGAAGATCGACGGCAGGGCACAACCGCGGAAATCAGTAGAGACCACCTTGTCCGCCGTATAGCCCAGCACGCCCTTGAGCGAGCCAGACTCGCTGGCGGCCTTCATGGCGGCGCACACGTCCTCGTAGCTGGCAGCCTTGTTCAGCTCCACGGTCAGGTCGACCACCGACACGTCGGAGGTCGGCACGCGGAAGGCCATGCCGGTGAGCTTCTTGTTCAGTTCGGGAATCACCACGCCCACGGCCTTGGCCGCGCCCGTAGAGGACGGGATGATGTTCTCCAGAATGCCCCGCCCACCGCGCCAGTCCTTGCTGGAGGGCCCGTCTACCGTCTTCTGCGTTGCCGTGGCGGCATGCACCGTGCTCATGAGGCCGCGCTTGATGCCGAACTGGTCGTTCAGCACCTTGGCCACCGGGGCCAGACAGTTGGTGGTGCAGGACGCCGCCGACACGATGGCCTGGCCGGCGTAGCTGGCGTGGTTCACGCCGTAGACGAACATGGGCGTGCTGTCCTTGGACGGTGCGGACTGCACCACCTTCTTGGCGCCCGCGACGAGGTGCTTCTGGCAGCTTTCCTCCGTAAGGAAAAGACCGGTGGACTCCACCACCACGTCGGCACCGACGGCACCCCAGGCCAGTGCGGCCGGATCCTTCTCGGCCGTCAGGCGAATACGGCGGCCGTTGACGATCAGGTCCTTGCCATCGACAGCGATCGTGCCCTGGAAGCGCCCGTGCACGCTGTC
>JAYRLJ010000171.1:0-7098 GCA_041905305.1 Hylemonella sp.
CACCACCACCGACCCCGCCGCCCACGTGGCGGGCGCGCTGAACGGCAGTCTGCCCAATTTGAAGGTGGGGCGCATCGACCCCAAGGCCGAGACCGAGGCCTACATCAGCAAGATCATGGCCACCAAGGGCCGCGAGCTGGACGAACAAGGCAAGGCCCTGCTGCTGGAGGATCTGCAGTCACCCTGCACCGAAGAAGTGGCCGTGTTCCATGCTTTCAGCCGGGTGGTGAACGAAGCGCGCAGCGCCTTCGTCGTGCTGGACACCGCGCCTACTGGCCACTCGCTGCTGCTGATGGACGCGACCGGCGCCTACCACCGGCAGATGACGCGCCAGTTTGAGGGCACCGCCAACGCCAAACACATTATTACCCCGCTCATGCGCCTGCAGGATGCGCAGATGACGCGCGTGATCCTCGTCACCCTGCCCGAAGTCACCCCGGTCAGCCAGGCCAGCGCCTTGCAGGACGACCTGCGCCGCGCCAAGATCGAGCCCTGGGCCTGGGTCATCAACAAGAGTGTGGCCGCCACCGGCACCACCGACCCGCTGCTGCAGGCCCGCCTGGCTGGCGAGTTGCGCCAGACCGAGCGCATTGCCAACGGGCTGGCCCGCCGCACCTTCGTGCTGCCCTGGCTGCCCGAGCCGCCGGTGGGGGTGCAGGCCTTGGGGGCGTTGACGGCCCCGGATGTCAGTGTTTCGTAGAGTCCTGGTTGCTATTATTTAAATAGCAAATGGCGCTTGACCCACAAGGGCCAAGCGCCATTTTTATTCGAGATTTCAGCTTACTTCGCCAGCAGGCTGTTCAGATCAAACCCCGCATCGCCTGCCTGCTGCGGCGTGGGCGAGACGCCGGCGTCCAGCAGCTTGCGTGCCTGCAGGTGGTCGCGGCTGGCGTTGATGCTGTCGGCGGCCAGGAGCTGGTCGCCCTTGTAGTGGTAGACGGTGAAGCTGCCGCTGGCGATGTCGCCACGCACCGCCCAGTGTTCGGCGCCCATGGACAGGCCGGCCATCTGCAGCTTCTTGTCGTACTGGTCACTCCAGAACCAGGGCGTGGCGGTGAAGGGGCGCTCTTGCCCCAGCAGCGCGGCGGCGGCGCTCTTGCCTTGCTCGGTGGCGTTCTGCACCGACTCCAGCCGCAGCAGGTTGCCGTCGCTCAGGCGGCGCGCGGTGCAGTCACCGGCAGCCACGATGTTCGGGTCGCTGGTGCGGCCACAGGCGTCGACCACGATGCCGCGGTCACATTCGAGGCCGGCGGCACGCGCCAGTTCGTCATTGGCGTTCACGCCGATGCCCACCACCACCAGGCCGGCGGGGTAGAGTGTGCCGTCCTGCAGGCGCACGCCGGTGGCCTGGCCTTCATGGTCGGTGATGATCTCGGCGATCTGCGCGCCCAGCACCAGCTGCACGCCGTGGCCGCGGTGCAGTTCGGCATACCAGTCCGACAGCATGGGCGCCAGCACGCGGCCCAGCAGGCGCGGCGCGGCTTCCAGCACGGTCACCGTCAGGCCCTTCTTGCGCGCGGTGGCCGCCACTTCCAGGCCGATGAAGCCGCCGCCGATCACCACCACCGGCAGTTGCCGTTCCATGCACACGGCCATGCGTTCGGCAATGGCGCTGGCGTCGTCGCGGCTGCGCAGCGCGTACACGCCCTGCGCGTTGCCGCCGGGCAGCGGCAGGGCGCGCGGGGTGGCGCCGGTGGCCAGCACCAGGCCAGCGTAGCGCAGGGTGCTGCCGTCACTCAGCGTGACATGCTTGGTGGCGCGGTCGATGGCGGTGACTTGGGTGCCGGTGTGCAGGCCGATGTTCTTGCGCGCCAGCATCTCGGGGGCACGCATCACCAGCTGCGCGGCGTCCATCTCGCCGGCCATCCAGGCCTTGGACAGTGGCGGGCGGTGGTAGGGGCCGTGCGGCTCGTCACCCAGCAGGGTGACGGGGCCTTCAAAGCCGCCGGCGCGCAGCGCCTCGGCTGCCTGCACGGCGGCCTGGCCGGCGCCGACGATGAGGATGGGGCCGGTGATGCTCATGAAAACTGCTCCTGTGGTGCTGCGCTGGGGCCGATGTTTACTCTTGGCAAGCGGGCAGGCTGACGATCAGGCCTTCCAGCTTGGGGCTGGCCTTGATCTGGCAGGCCAGACGGCTGTTGGGGCGGCGCTCGTCGGCCACGTTCTCCAGCATGGCGAGCTCGTTCTCGCTGGCCGGGGGGATGTCGCCCAGGCGCGATTCCTCCACATAGCAGTGGCAGGTGGCGCAGGCACACGAGCCGCCGCATTCGCCGAGGATGCCGTCAATGCCGTTGCTGGTGGCACCCTGCATCAGGCTCCAGCCGTCGGGCAGGTTGACAGTGGTTGATTGACCGTTGGCTTCGATGTAGGTGATGTTGGCCATGGATGAGTCTCCGTGTCAGAAAGGGACGCCGCCTGCACGTGCAGGCGGCGGATGGGTAGAAGTGAAGGTAGTTTAGGGGGTGACCAGGTCCAGCCGCAGCGGGCTGCGGAAGGTGGACGAGGGCATCCACGGCAGCTGGTCGGCCAGGCGCGTGTACTCGGGCACCACCTTGTGGAACTCGTCGAAGGCGATCTTCACCGCCAGGCGCGCAATCGCCGTACCCAGGCAGGCGTGCACACCGCCACCAAAGCCCAGATGGCCGCGCGGCTTGCGCGTGATGTCGTACACGTCGGGGTTGGGGTACTGGCGCTCGTCGCGGTTGCCCGAGCCATAGGCCAGGCAGACGAAGTCGCCTTCCTTCATGGTCTGGCCGTGCAGCGTCACGTCCTTCATCAGGCGGCGGCGGAAGCGCTGGGCCGAGGTGTTGAAGCGCAGGCTTTCTTCAATTGCATCGGGCAGCAGCTCGGGGTTGGCCACCACGGCGCGGCGGGCTTCGTCAAACGTGGCCAGGTTGTAGGCGAACATCATCATGAAGCCGCCGAGCGATTCCACGCCGGCCATGATGAGGGTGGTGGTGGTCAGCAGCACCTCGCGCTCGTCCAGTCGGTCGCCATCGATCTCGGCCAGGCTGAAGTGGCTGATGAGGTCGTTGCGCGGTTCCTTGCGGCGCATGGCGATCACCTTGCTCGCGTAGTCCTGCATCCAGTTGTAGGCGGCAATGTGCTCCGGGCCCTTGGTGCGGGTGCGCGAATCGCTTTGCACCATCAGCACCGCGTTGTCGCGCACTTCCTGCTCGGGCACGATGGCCTCGTCACCCATGGGCAGGCCGAGCGCGGCCATCAGCACCTTGACGGTGAACTGCGAGGACACGTCCTTGAAGTCGAAGCTCTTCACACCCTTGAGCTGGCCGAACACCTGTTGCGCCACGGCGCGGATGGGTTCTTCCAGTGCCAGCAGGTTGCGCTTCATGAAGGCGTGCTGGATCAGGCCGCGCAGGCGGTCGTGCTTCGGTGGGTCCGAGCTGCCCAGCGTGGCACCGGCACGGCCGGGCAGTTCGGTCATCAGGTTGCCGCTGGCGGAAGAATAGGTCTGCCAGTCCTGGCCGGCCGAGACGATGTCGGCGTAGCGCGAAAGGATCCACATCTGCGCTTCCGGGCTCCAGAAGCAGGGGTGCTCGTCGCGCAGGGTCTTGTAGTAGGGGAACGGGTCCGCGTCAATGGCGGGGGAGTAGGGGTCGAAGCTGAACATCATCGGTCTCCACGGGTTGTGATGTGGGTTGAACTTTAGGGCTGACATTGATCAAGATCACTGCACAAACGCGCGTTCAGTCTTGTACTTTTCGATCAGAATGCTGGAATGCGTCACTCAACTATTCCCAGCTTCGCCTTGTACGGCGAGACCGCCGCCCCGGGCGAGGAGCTGCTGCACATCGAGGAAGTGCAGTCGCGCAGCCGCCTCTACCACTGGGAGATTTCGCCGCACGTGCACCAGGGCCTGTACCAGGTGCTGTGGCTGCAGCAGGGGGCGGCGCAGGTGGCGCTGGACGAGTGGGTGCAGCGGGTGCAGGGGCCGGCAGCCATCGTGGTGCCGCCGGGCGTGGTACATGGCTTCCGCTTCGCGCCGGGCACCGATGGTTTGGTACTTACCTTGAGTGCCCGTTTCCTGGTGGAGGGCGAGTTCCAGGCCGTGGGCGAGGCCTTTCGTGCGTTGTTTGCGGCGCCTGGTGTGCTGGACTTTGCGCCGCACGCCGCGCCGGCAGAGCGCCTGCACGCGCTGCTGCGCGAACTGGCGGCCGAGTTTGCCCAGCCCGGCGCGGGCGATACGCCGGTGCCCGGTTGGCTGGCGCGTGCCGTGGTGTGGCGGCTGGCGCAGGCGCGCGCGCAAGGCGAGCAGGCATTGGGTGAACGTGCGCACCGCCACCAGGCGCTGTTCACGCGCTTTTTGTTGCTGGTGGAGCAGCACTTCCTGGAGCACTGGCCGCTGGAGAAGTACGCCTCCCGCCTGGGCCTGTCCACCCAGCGCCTGAACCGCCTGACGCGTGCCGAGAGCGGGCGCAGCGCGCTGGAGCTGGTGCACGAGCGCCTCACGCGCGAGGCTTGCCGCCGGTTGGTCTACATTGCCGCGCCGGCGGCCAGCCTGGCAGCCGAACTGGGCTTCGAGGACCCGGCCTATTTTTCGCGCTTTTTCAAGCGGCGCACGGGCTGCAGTCCGCAGCAATACCGCGCGCAGCATCGCGCCCAGGGCTGAACGTCAGGCCGCGCCGCGCACCTTGCGCGCTGCCGGCTTGTGTGCCGGCGCCAGCGCCGGGGCCACCACGGCTTCAAGCTGGGCGCGCAACCATCGGTGTGCGGCATCCTGCTGGTAGCGTGCGTGCCAGATCATGTACATCGGCATGGTGGGGCAGGCCACGGGCGGCGCGCAAGCGGCCAGGCCGGTGAAGGTCTGCCGCGCCAGCAGGCCGGGCACGGTGGTCAGCAGCGCGGTGCCGCGCACGAAGGCCGGTAATGCGCTGAAGGAGGGCACCATCACGGCAAAGCGCCGCTGCAGGCCCCGGCTGGCCAGCAGCTGGTCCAGGTCCAGGCTGCGGCGCGGCTCGTACACCACGGTGGCGTGGTCGGCGGCCAGGTACTCGGCCTCATTCCGCGGAGCATCGCGCACGGTGGGATCGTAGAACACGCGGTACGCGTCCTCGAACAGGCGCTTTTGCACGATGTCGGCGCCATCCGGCGGGCGTGGGCTGATGACCAGCTGGCAGTCGTCGTTGCGCAGCATCTCCAGGCGCGGAATGGTGGACGGAATGATGCGCAGCGCCACGCCCGGCGCGGCCTCGCGCAGGCGGGCGGCCAGCGCAGGCAGCAGCAGGTCGCGTTGGAAGTCGTTGGCGGCGATGGTGAAGGTGGTCTGCCAGCGTGCCGGGTCGAACTCGCCGCTGTGCGCAAAGTGCTGCATCTGGCGCAGCAGGGCGCGTGCCTGGCCGGCCAACTCTTCGGCCCGCGCCGTGGGCACGATGCCGCGTCCGCTCTTGACGAACAGCGGGTCACCGGTGATGGCGCGCAGTTTCTCCAGCAGGTGGCTGACGCCTGACTGGGTCACGCCCAGGCGCTGCGCCGCACCGGTGACGGAGCCGGCCTCCATCACGGTCACCAGCAACTGCAGCAGATGGCCGTCCAAGTCCGAATAATCGAATTTGCTCATAGGTTCCATCATGTTTCACGCCTTTATCCGGGTCAATGTTTTCGGAATACTCGCCGCATCAGCTTTGACCTCAGTCAACCAAGGAGATCTCCCGTGAGCACCTGCTGCGCCGCAAAACAGATTCCCGGCACCACGCCCTTCGATGGCGACATGGCCAAGAAAGGCTATGCCCTCAACAAGATGTGCTTCTCGTTCAACGAGAAGGCCAACCGCGAGGCCTTCGTGGCCGACCCTGAAGCCTATATGAAGCTCTACGGCCTGAACGAAGAGCAGGCCGCGGCCATCCGCTCCAAGCAGGTGTTGCAACTGCTGGCCGCTGGCGGCAATGCTTATTACCTGGCCAAGTTCGCCGGCATCTTCGGGCTGGACATGCAGGACATCGGTGCCCAGCAGACCGGCATGACGAAAGAAGAATTCCGGGCCAAGCTCGTCGCGGCCAACAACCAGTAAACACAGGAGCACACCACATGGCACAACTCATCGGCGGCCTGGCCACTTCCCACATTCCCGCCATCGGCGGCGCCATTGCCAAAGGCCTGCAGCAGGAGCCTTACTGGAAACCCTTCTTCGACGGTTTCCCGCCCATCCACCAGTGGCTGGGCCAGGCCAAGCCCGACGTGGTGGTGGTGTTCTACAACGACCACGGCCTGAACTTCTTCCTCGACAAGATGCCGACCTTCGCCATCGGCGCCGCAGCCGAATACCGCAATGCCGACGAAGGCTGGGGCATTCCCACGCTGCCGCCGCTGCCGGGCTGCCCGGACCTGTCGTGGCACCTGGTGCGTGAGTTGATCGCCAAGGAATTCGACATGACCACCTGCCAGGAGATGCTGGTGGACCATGCCTGCACCCTGCCGTTCAAGCTGTTCTGGCCCAACGACAAGGTGGCGCCGGTGCAGATCGTGCCGATCAGCATCAACACCGTGCAGTTCCCGCTGCCCACCGCCAAGCGTGTCTACAAGCTCGGCAAGGCCGTGGGCGAGGCCATTCAGTCCTGGGACAGCAACAAGCGCGTGGCCGTGATGGCCACTGGCGGCCTGAGCCACCAGCTCGAAGGCGAACGCGCCGGCTTCATCAACAAGAAGTTCGACCTGCAGTTCCTGCAGAGCATGGAAACCAACCCCGAGTGGGCTACCCAGTTCAGCGATCTGGAACTGGTGGAACTCGCCGGCACGCAGGGCGTGGAACTGCTGATGTGGCTGGCCATGCGTGCGGCGCTCACGGCCGGTGGTGCCGGTGTGCGCAAGGTGCACAGCAACTACCACATCCCGATTTCCAACACGGCCACGGGCGTGCTGGCGCTGGAGACGGTGGCTTAAGGGTTATCTCGCGCTATCGTTTTGATAGCTTTAGGCGCTCATTCCGTGAGGGGTGGGTGCCTTTTTTGTTCTTATCTTTGTTCGCGGTGCTTGGCTAGGCCGACGTGCCGGGTCTCGCCCTGGCGGGCGACCTACTTTCTCTTGCTTTGCCAAGAGAAAGTAGGCAAAGAGAAGGCGAGCCGGATTCGTCGGCCCTACGCT
>JAYRLJ010000172.1:0-280 GCA_041905305.1 Hylemonella sp.
CGGCCGCCACCAAGGATGAGAAGTCGAAGTTGAACTAGTGCAAAGCCAGCACCATCAGCACGATGCCGTTGCCCAGCATCAGCACAGCCTTGATGATCTGCACCCAGGTCGTGGCGACCATGCCGCCGACCACGACGTACACCATCATCAGCAAGCCGACAGCAGTGACCGCGTAGGTGTAGTCGATGCCAAACAGCAACTGCACCAATTGCCCCGCCCCAACCATCTGCACAATGAGGTAGAACAGCACCACGGTCAGGGAACTGATGGCGGTAAAGAT
>JAYRLJ010000172.1:290-7080 GCA_041905305.1 Hylemonella sp.
TGCTGCGCTCGTCCAGGCGGTAGGAAACGATGTCGCTCAGCGTATAGCGCCCCAGGTTGCGCAGGCGCTCCGCGATCAGGAACATGATCATGGGCCAGCCCATGAACGCGCACACAGCGTAGATCAACGAATCGAAACCGTTGGTAAACGCCAGACTGGAGATGCCCAGCAGCGTTGCGGCGGACATGTAGTCGCCCACGATGGCCATGCCGTTCTGGGTGCCCGTGATACCGCCGCCAGCCGTATAGAAATCCGACGTGGAGCGCGTCCGGTGCGATGCCCAGTAGGTGATGCCAAGCGTGATGATGACAAAGTCGGCGAAGATCAGGATGGCCTGCATGTTCATGCGCGCACCCCCGACAGCAGTTGCTCACACATGGCATCGAACCGGGTATTGGCGATGTGGATGTAGATGCCCGTCAGAATCCACGACAGCAGAATCAGTCCGGTGGCATACGCCACGCCGCTGGTGAGCGTGCCCTCGCGGTTCAAAGGCACGGCCAGGCTACCCGGCGACAGAACAGCTGCCAGGATGAAAGTCATGCAAAGCCCCAGGCACACACCGGCAAATGCAAACGCAATGTGGCGACGCTGCGTTTTCAGTTGCTCATAACCAGGGTGGCCGGGCAGCCGCCGGCAGATTTCTTCGTTCGATAACATGGTTTGTCTCCGTTCTTGTCGTCGTTCGGCGGTCGGTTTACATCAGCCGTTCTGTGCGCTTCAACGGTTTGGCTGAACCTTGTGCGCCTTCTTGTTGACGAACTCGCCCAGGCGTTCCTGCACGTCATGCCCCTGCTGGATCATGGCCATCACTAACCCCTCGGTGAACAGCCCGTCCGTGGCCGACATGTCGGCGATGCGGTTGATGGCGCTGACGATGGCGTAGTTGGAAAGTGCTGCGTTGCTTGCGATCTTTTTCGCCAAGTCCAAGGCCATTTCGGGGGCTGGCGTGTCGCCCTTTGCGGTGTCGCAGACGTAGTGAGCCAAGCCCAGTTGGCGGCCCTCCTGCGCGTCGACAACCCGACCGGTGAGCATCATCTCGACCATGCGGGGGGCGGAAATAATGCGCGCCGTGCGCACCGTGGCGCCACCGCCAGTGAAGATGCCACGTGTGCCCTCGGGCAGCGCGAAGAAGGTACCGCTGTCGGCCACCCGCACATGGGCGGCACTAGCGAGTTCCAGGCCTCCACCCACCACCGCGCCCTGCAGGCAGGCGACCACGGGAATGCCGCCATGCTGGATCTTGTCGAACGCGCGGTGCCAGCCCTGGCACACACGCATGAATTCGACACCGCTGCGTTCCTTGTCGTGGTGCTCCTTCAGGTCAAGTCCGGCACAGAAGTGGTCACCCTTGGCTGTCAAAAGGACAACACGGATGTGGCTGGGAATTGCCGAGAAATAGGCATCGATGGCCGCAATGGCATCCTCGTTGAGCGCGTTGCGCTTGTGCTCCATGTTCAGGGTGACGATGCCGACGTTGTCCAATTCGGATGTCAGCAGAATGGGGGTAGACATAGAAATCTCTCCTTGCAGTAGGCTATGAATGGGGGGGCGCGCAGCAGCGTCCGGAAGGGAAGCGAGCGAAGAGGTTGGGGCTATGTATCGGCGGCGGTCAGCGCGCGCAGCGCCGTCTTCTGGATCTTTCCCGTGGCGGTCATCGGCATCTGCTCAATGAATAAGACCTTGTCGGGGATCGACCACTTTGCGACACGCCCCTGATAACGCGCGAGGACGCGCTGTGCTGAGAGGTCAGCGCCGGCCTTCGGAACGATAAACAGCACCGGACGCTCGCCCCATTTTTCGTTGGCCTCGGCAATGCAGGCGGCCAGTTCGACACCGGACTCCTCCATCGCGATGTTTTCAATCTCTATGGACGAGATCCACTCTCCACCAGACTTGATGACATCCTTGCTGCGATCCGTGATGCGCATATAGCCGTCCGCATCAATGCTGCCAACATCGCCCGTGCGGAACCAGCCGTCTTCGATCGCAGGCTCTCCCTTGCCGTAGTAGCGAGAGATGACCCAGTTACCCTGAACCATCAGGTGCCCAGTGGACACTCCATCGTGGGGCAGGCTATCGCCTTCATCGTTAACCACCTTGAATCGCGCCCCAAACAAAGGGCGCCCCTGTGATGCCAGTACCTGCAGGGCATCGTCGCCAGACAGCGAGGTATGCTGGGGAAGCAACTGGCACACCGTTCCCAGAGGCGACACTTCGGTCATACCCCAGGCATGCCGCACCGTGACGTTGCGGGCGCCAAAGGCCGCGATCATGTGCGGCGGGCAGGCCGCTCCTCCGATCACGATGCGCTGGAGCGTGCTGAAGGCCAGCCCCTGGCTCTCGACGTGGTCCAACACGCCTTTCCACACAGTTGGAACGCCCGCCGACAACGTCACCCCGGCGCGCTCGCACAAAGCGTAGAGGCGCTCCCCCTGCATACTCGATCCCGGCAGAACAATCTTGGCCCCGGACATCAAGGCGGAATAGGGCAAACCCCACGCGTTGACATGGAACATGGGTACCAATGGCATCACCGCATCGCTAGCCGAGATGGCAAGTGCGTTGGGATGGCTGGATGCATAGGCATGCAGCACAGTTGAGCGGTGGGAGTACAGCACCCCTTTGGGCGCTCCGGTGGTGCCAGACGTGTAGCACAGCCCGCACGCGGTGTCCTCGTCAAAGACCGGCCACTCAAAGCCACGGGTGTCGTTGCCCAGCCAGTCGCCGTAGTCCTCCTCTACGGCCCCTCCTCTTCCGGTACCTTCGCTCAACAGCACCCAATGAGCCACCAACGGGCACTGAGGGCGCAAGAACTCGACCAGTTCAGCGAAATGCGGGTCGTAGAACAGGACGGAGTCCTGCGCATCATTGATGATGAAGGCGATCTGCTCGCGACTCAAGCGCGGATTAACCGTGTGGCAAATGGCGCCGATTCCGGCAGTAGCGTAGTAGATCTCCAGATGGCGATAGGTATTCCATGCCAATGTCGCCACCCTGTGACCCGGTTGCACTTCGTGCCGCATCATGCCAACGGCCAGCTCCTTGACCCTTTCGCCAAATTCACGGTACGAGTAGGCGTGCAAGCCACCATCGTCAAGTGCCGTCAGAATCTGCTGATCCCCTCTGTTTTCAAGGGCATGCGTTAGGATTGAGTTGATGAGCAGAGGCACGCGCATCATGTTTCCAAGCCGTTCCATGTCGACGTCTCCTTTTCCTTCGTCCAGAGAATAGGCATAAGGCGTTGCTTAACCAATTGCCAATGGCGACTTGAAATATGCAAAAACTGACAATCGCACCCAGACCACTGGAATGGCCTCAAGCTGACGCGGAGCGCGGCGCCTCTACTGCAACGGTTTCGCTCGAATTGGTTCAGGACTTGCTACAAAGCCTGCGGGCGCTGTGCTCGGAACAAGCCTTAGATCGCTGTCTGAAGGAGGCTGGGATCGTCAAGAATTTCATCAGCCACCCTGGCGCTCGGCTGACGCACGATCAGCTCGTTGGGCTTTACCGGATAAGCGCTGTCGCAACGGGCGATGAAATGATGGGTCTATGGAGCCGACCTATACGAACCGGCTCTTTGAAATACATCGTTCGAGCGGTCATGGACGCGCCAACCATCGATGTAGCGCTGTATCGCTTCACGCAGTTCTGGAACCTGCTGCTGGACGACTACAGCCTGCATCTCATACAGGCCGCAACCACCTTGCGGCTGGAGCTAATCCCCCGCTCCTCCAAGATGGGAGTGAACCGCTTCGGCCACGCACTGATGCTGAAGCTCACGCACGGCATCGTTTCATGGCTAGTCGGTCGGGAGGTTCCTGTTTCCAGCGTGGGGTTCGCGTTTCCCCGGCCTTCCTTTGCCACCGACTATCCGATCCTGTTCCCTGCCCCGGTTGACTTCGGACGCAAGCACTCGCAGATCACGTTTCATGCCGAACTGGGAAAAATCCGCCCCGAACGCAGCGCAGCCGACATACGGACCTTCCTTGCGCGGGCACCGCGCGATTGGATATTCACCTCCTACCACGAGCACGCCGTGCGGCTTAAAGTGCGCGAGCTGCTGCACGCAGACCTGGGGCGGACGCTGGACGACGTTTCGCGCCGCCTGCACATGTCCTCGCGGACATTGATCCGCAAACTCCAGGACGAGGATCTTTCCTTCCAGGGCATCAAGGATGAACTGCGCAGAGACTTGGCAATCCTGAACCTTGTGCGCAACGACGTCTCGTTGGCCGAGATCTCTTATGCTCTGGGCTTCAGCACCCCTGCTGTTTTCCACCGCGCCTTCCGCCACTGGACAGGCATGACGCCAGGCAAATACCGGACTGCGCAGCGGAGCATTTCTCAGATTGCCAAGCCATGACGCAGGCCAAACTCCCATGAAGCCCGGCCGCTGCGTACCGTCGCGGCGATCTGTTGCCCCAGCCGCTGCTCGATCACCGGCTTCCACGGCACCAGACTGAACCCCATGCCGTCATCGAGCATCGCGTAGCGCCCGCTGACGAGCATGACGGAACGCCGGTAGATGCCCACCGTGCGCTGGCCATCGGCCACCGGGCGATGCTCCAGGCCGGTATCGGCGGCAATGTCCTTGGCAGCCTGCGCCACCTCCCGGTTGCGCAGCGTGCCCAGCAGATTCCGGGCGAGCATCACACGCTGCCCGCGCCGCTCGGCCAATCCCTGCTCGGCCAGGAAATCGGCGCGCTGTTGCATCGCCTGCTTGGCTTCGCTGCCAAAGCCCAGGTCGCCCAGACCCGAGCCGCCGCCGATCAGTTGCTGGTCGAGCCAGGTGGCCCCGATCACGCGGGCCTGCCGCTCAATGGGCAGGTGCGATTTCAACTCGACGGCCACGCCGCCCAGGCGCTGTGCGTCGTACTGCCGGCCACGCTCGATCAGGTCGTCCGGCACTTTCCATAGACCCTCGGCCACACGTTCCACGATGCCTACCCTGCGCAAGGCTTCAAGCCGGCGGACGTGGATTGCTACAACCTCTTGCGGATCGCGGCCGGGTACGTCCTGGCCCTGGGCGATGGCAAGGTGATGATCGGTGCGGTACAGGCTACCGCTCGCCAGCGCGGCGATGTTCTTGTCGGCCGCGCGCACATCCGCCGAACCCTTCACCTCCACCACGGCGCCGGTCGGATAGTTCACCAGCTCGTCACGGGCACTGAGCGCGACATAGTGGGCCTTGCCGTCCACGCCGTCGATGACCAGATAGCCCCGGTCGTGCAGTTCGTCGGCCAGTCCTTTCGCGGCGACACGCCCGACCACCGTGCGCCCATCCTCGCCCGGCTCGAAGACCGCCAACTCGCGTGGCTGGCCGCTCATGGCCCGCTGCATGGTGCGGATGATGTCGCCACGCTCGCCCAGGGCGCGCAAGGTCTTCTCGGCATCGGCATGAATGGCCCAGGTGCCGGGCTGCACCTCATCGGCCAGGCCCAGGCGCTGCAAGCGCTGCAGACGGCCGATCAGCAGCAGGCGCTGGCGTTGCAGCTGCGGTTCGATGAAGCGGTCAATCTGCACCTGGCCGTCATCGCCGGTCTCGCGCTTCAGCGTTCGATCCAGGCTCGTCCACCGTTCCTGCTCCACCTCTCGCCGCAAGGTCTGCTGGATCTCCAGCTCGGTGCGCGGCCCCAGCCATTCGGTCGCCAGCTCGGACGCGCGATGCCGAAAGCCATCGGCGATGTAGTCGCCAGCGATGATGAGGTCTTTTCCCGTGTCGTCGCGCCCGCGCACGATCAGATGGGTATGCGGGTTGTCAGTGTTCCAGTGATCGACGGCCACCCATTCCAGCCGCGTGCCCAGGTCGGCTTCCATGCGCCCCATCAGGTGTCGCATGTAGGTGCGCAGGTCTTCCAGCTCGGCGCCGTCCTCGGGTGAGACGATGAAGCGGAAGTGGTGCCGGTCGTGGACACAGCGTTCCTTGAAAGCATCCAGATCGGCGGCATCGGTCTGTGGCCCATAGGCCCGGCCCGGCTCGCCATCGCGGCCCACACCGTCGCGCTCGATGTAGCGCAGGTGCTTGGCGAGCGACTGCGGGCTGGCCCGCTGCTGGTTAACCAGCAAGGTCTTGATGGTCACGCGCCGCGACATGGGCGTGAGCTCGGCGCCCGCGAAGCTCGCAGCCGTATGCCCGCGCCCCAGGCGCGAGCCGGGCCGCTGGCCGGTGCCCCTCCAGGTGCCGCCAGCCGCCCCAGGACGGCGCACCGAGGACTTGCCGCTGCTGGCCTTGCCCGCCTGCTTGAGCACCTTGGAGACGAAGCCCTGACCCCGGTTCTTCGGGGCGCTGGAGCGGATGCGGAAATCGTCGTCGCGCCGGTTGCTCATGGCATCCCTCCCTGAAAGCTCCAGACCAAGTTGTGGCGTAGGCGGTCGTGCGAAGCACGTGGGCAAGCCCGCATTGGCGCGGGCCTCGCGCGCCCAGCGGCACGGCGACAAGGCCGGGCCGTGCCGCGCCACCCCCACGTGCAGACTGGCTTTGCGGGCGCGCAGGTGCCGCCCCCTTTTGTCTTGCCTTCCGCATTTGCCTTCCCCCGCACCCCTGGTTCTCGCTCCCGGCACCTGCGGCCCGGCGGCGCTGCTGCACCCGCAGCCGGCGCCCCGGCGAACACGGCGATGGCCGCAGGCCAGCCGTGTTCGAGGCAAGACGCCTGCACGCGGGACGGCTGCACCGGAGGCAGCGCGAAGTGCGGCGCGGATGCGCTCGCACTGCACGCGCGACGACATGGCAATAGCAGTCGGAATGACACGCCGGATAGCACGACAGGACGCACGGCGACGTGCAGCG
>JAYRLJ010000173.1:0-6938 GCA_041905305.1 Hylemonella sp.
CCTGTTCATCCTGCTGGGCGGCATCATGGTTCTGGCCATGCACGCCGGTTTTGCTTTTCTGGAACTCGGCACCGTGCGCCGCAAAAACCAGGTCAATGCGCTGGTCAAGATCCTGGTGGATTTTTCAGTTTCCACCGTGGTCTATTTCCTGGTCGGCTACGGCGTGGCCTACGGCACCGGTTTCCTGATCGGGGCCGAGCAGCTGGTCGCCCGCAACGGCTATGAACTGGTGAAGTTCTTCTTCCTGCTGACCTTTGCCGCCGCCATTCCGGCCATCATTTCCGGCGGCATTGCCGAACGCGCCAAGTTCTGGCCACAGTTGATCGCCACCGCTGCCATCGTCGGTGTCGTCTACCCCTTCTTCGAAGGCATCGCCTGGAACCAGCACTTCGGCGTGCAGGCCTGGATCAAGGCCACCACCGGCGCAGAATTCCACGACTTCGCCGGCAGCATCGTGGTACATGCCGTGGGTGGCTGGATCGCATTGCCGGCGGTGCTGCTGCTGGGCGCACGCAGCAACCGCTACCGCAAGGATGGCGCGATCTCGGCCCATCCGCCGTCGAGCATCCCCTTCCTGGCGTTGGGTGCCTGGATCCTGATCGTGGGCTGGTTCGGCTTCAACGTGATGAGCGCACAGATGCTGGACAAGATTTCTGGTCTGGTGGCGGTCAATTCACTCATGGCCATGGTCGGCGGCACACTGGCAGCGCTGCTGCTCGGCAAGAACGACCCCGGCTTCGTGCATAACGGCCCGCTGGCCGGCCTGGTGGCGGTGTGCGCCGGCTCCGACCTGATGCATCCCCTGGGCGCGCTGGTGGTAGGCGGCGTGGCCGGTGCCATCTTCGTGCAGATGTTCACGCTGACGCAGAACAAGTGGAAGATCGATGACGTGCTGGGCGTCTGGCCGCTGCACGGCCTGTGCGGCACCTGGGGCGGCATCGCCGCCGGCCTGTTCGGCAGCCAGGCGCTGGGCGGGTTGGGCGGCGTATCGCTCGGTGGCCAGCTGATGGGCACGGCGCTGGGTGTGGCCTGGGCGCTGGTTGGCGGCTTTGTGGTGTACGGCGTGCTCAAGCTGACGCTGGGCCTGCGCCTGAGCCAGGAGGAAGAATTCGACGGCGCCGACCTGTCGATCCACAAGATCGGTGCCACGCCGGACCGCGAGGTCAACTGGTAAAAGCCCGCGGTGGCCGGCCAGCAAATGACCGCTGGCTGCTGCCTGGCCGCGCTTTTTCGTTGCTTTCGCGCATGCCCCGGGCATTTTTTCCTGTGAATCCACCGGATTCGCGCATAATGGCCGCGTACTGCCGTACCCGGCAGTATGAATTTGCGGTGTATGGTCGGTTTTGCGTCTGCTTTAAGTCTTCACAGGTTTGTTGCTCGCGGCTATCAGACTCCATCGCGTTATCTGAGTCTTTTTGAGGAGTCCCGTCATGGGCAACAAACTTTACGTCGGCAACCTGCCGTACTCTTTCCGCGATGAAGATCTGCAGCGCGCCTTCTCGGCCCACGGCAACGTAACCAGCGCCAAGGTCATGATGGAACGCGACACCGGTCGCTCCAAGGGTTTTGGCTTCGTCGAAATGGGCAGCGATGCCGAGGCGCAAGCCGCCATCAGCGCACTGCATGGCCAGCAACAGGGCGGTCGCGCCCTGGTGGTCAATGAAGCCCGTCCGATGGAAGCCCGCCCCCCCCGTAGCGGCGGCTACGGCGGCGGCAATGGCGGTGGTGGTTACGGCGGTGGCCGTCGCGAAGGTGGCGGTGGCTACGGCGGTGGCCGCAGCAGCTACTGATCTCGATCCCGCATCGAATCCAAGAAGGGCCCGCTGGGCCCTTTTTTCTTGCGCATGGCGCACGCCGGCACCCTAGCGCCAACCCCACTTGTGCCCGAAAGATTTCTATGGCACAAAACGAATCGCGACAGGCTAGGAGGCTTGCCGCAGGATCGCGGTGATCTGCCGAATGCGCATCGTTGACAGACATTGATTGCGTTTCAGGGACCCCATCGCTTGTTTTTTGTTTTTCAGGAGTCCCTGCATGGGCAATAAACTTTACGTCGGTAACCTGCCGTATTCGGTGCGCGACAACGATCTGCAACAAGCCTTCAGTCAGTTCGGCACCGTGACCAGCGCCAAGGTCATGATGGAACGCGACACCGGTCGCTCCAAGGGTTTCGGCTTCGTCGAAATGGGCAATGACGCCGAAGCACAAGCGGCCATCAACGGCATGAACGGTCAGCCGCTGAGCGGCCGCAGCTTGGTGGTCAACGAAGCGCGCCCGATGGAGCCACGCCCGCCGCGCAGCGGTGGCTATGGCGGCGGCGGGGGTGGCGGTTATGGCGGTGGCCGTCGTGAAGGCGGCTACGGTGGTGGCGGCGGTGGTGGTTATGGCGGCGGCAACGATGGTGGCGGCGGCGATGGCGGCTTCCGTAGCCCCTACGGCAACCCGCGTGGCGGTGGCGGCGGTCGTCGCGGCTACTGAGTCCCGCACTTAGCCAAGAAGGCCCTTCGGGGCCTTTTTTGCTGCCTGGACCAGACGGGTCGGACGCTGACAGCTATCAAAACGATAGCTATTCAGAACTTTTCCGGCCGCAGCACGGCCACGTCGGCAAAGAACAGCGTCAGGCCATAGTGCGGACCATAGCTGTCGAGCACATGGCGGGCAATCATGTCGGCCACGGCCGGCTCGCAGATGACCTTCATCTCGATGGTGCGGTCGGCCTCCCAGCTGCCTTCGCGCGTGGCGTTCTCGCTGCCACCACGCACATCGTGCACCGTGTAGCCATGGGCGCCGGCCTGCCGCACGTCGGCCACCAGGCGTTTTTCGAGCGCGGCTTCGGCAATGATCACCAGCAGCTTCTTCGGGTGTTTCGTCATCAGGCTCTCCTTCAAGCCAGCCGCTGCGCCAGCGCAAAGTACAGCGGTATGCCCAGCACGATGTTGAACGGGAAAGTCACGCCCAGCGCCGCCGTGATGGACAGGGCAGCGTTGGCCTGCGGCACGGCGATACGCATGGCCGTGGGAGCGGCAATGTAACTGGCACTGGCAGCCAGCGTGGCCATCACGGTCACGCCACCCAGGCTCAGGCCCAGCCCCAGGCCCACCAGAGCGCCCAGCACGGCCAGCAGGGGCGGTGCCAACAGGGCAAAGCCCACCAGGCGCAGGCCGTAGCGTCGCAACTCACCCAGGCGACCACCGGCCACCAGACCCAACTCCAGCAGGAACAGCGCCAGCACGCCCTTGAAGGGGTCGATGAAGACATTCTTGATGGGGGCCGTGCCGGCCTCGCCCATCACACCACCGATGACCAGACCACCGACCAGCAACAGCACCGATTTGCCCAGAAAGACGTCGTGGGCCAGCTCCTTCCAGTTGACGCGCGTCGAAGCATCGCCGGCGCCCAGGCGTGCCAGCAGGATGCCGGCAATCAGCCCCGGCGCTTCCATCAACGCCACCCAGAGCGCCGCGTGGCTTTCCAGCGGCACGTTGCGCTTGGCCAGGTAACTGCTCGCCACCGCGAAAGTCACCACGCTGACAGAGCCGTAGTGCGCCGCCAGCGAGGCGCTGTCCACCGCGCTCAGGCCCAGGCGGCGCAACACCGGCACCAAGAGAATGGGAATGGCAAACCCCAGCGCCAGGCACGCCGCCACCTGTGGCGCCAAGGCCAGCAACGACTGCTTGCTCAGTTCGATCCCGCCCTTGAGGCCGATGGCCAGCAGCAGGTAGATGGATAGGGTTTCGTAGAGGGCCTCGGGCAGGCGCAGGTCGCTCTTGAACAGGCGGGCCAGCACACCCAGCAGAAAGAAAAGAACGACGACGTCCAGCATGGCCGACATCATGCCAGCGCGGCGAAGCCCTCGCGGAATGGCGGGTTAGCCCGGACGGCGATGCTTGCGCGCCCGTCCGGCCAGCAGGCGGTCAAACCAGGGATTCGGCAACAGACGCAGCAACTTGGCCACCACGCCCATTTGCCACGGGATGACGCGGTAGCTCACACCGGCCTCGATGGCACGCCACGCACGCTCGGCAAAGGCTTCGGGCGTCATGAGGAAGGGCATGGCATAGCGGTTCTGCCGCGTCAGGGGCGTGTCGACATAACCCGGGCTGAGCGTGACCACCTGGACGCCGCTGCCGCGCAACTCGCCGCGCAGGCTTTCGCAATAGCTGATCACGGCCGCCTTGCTCGCGCAGTAGGCGCCATGGCCAGGCAGGCCACGAATGCCCGCCACGCTCGCAATGCCGACCAGCCGGCCTGTACCGCGCGCGGTCATGGGGCCGATGAAAGGGTGGAAGGTGGCCGCCATGCCGGTCACATTGGTGGCCAGGGTCTGCGCCAGCACGTCCAGATCGCCACGCTCCGCGGTGTCGATGCCCAGGCTGATGCCGGCATTGGCCACGACAACGTCGGGTACGCCTTGACGGCGCAGGCAGGCATGACCCGCGGCAACGATGCTGTCGATGGCAACCACATCGGCACTATAGATTTGATAGCTGTCGGCGCTTATTTGATGGGCATCAGTCCATGATTTGATCTCGTGCGTGCGGCGCGCCACCAGCGCCAGATGGTAGCCGGCCTGGTAGAAGCGCAGGGCCATTGCCTGCCCGATGCCGCTGGACGCGCCGGTGATGAAGGCCAGTCGTTGCATGCCCAGGGACCTACTTGGCTTACTTGGCGGTCCTGGGCATCAGCACGCCGCGTACCCGACCCTGCAGCTGCATGATCTGGTCGATGTTGTCGTAGTCCATGCGCTCGGCGGTAAAGCGGTCGTTGCCGCGCGTCAATTCGACCGGCTTGTGCGAGGTGACGCGCTCGGTCTCCATGTAGGCATGCAGGAACTCGCTGCGGTAGCTCAGGCGCGGGTAGGTCTTGCCGTTCTTGTCGGTCACTTCGTCGCGCACCACCACGGCGTTGCCGATCAGCTGCACTTCCGAGTTGTCGCTGTTGGTGACCGCCTGCCGCGCCGTGGCCGTGGTCAGGTGGCCCTTGTCGTTGAAGGAGCGGATGCGGACCTGGTCGATCTCGACCGTGTCGGTGTCAGGAAAATGGCGCCCCTCGCTGCCGAAGATCTCGGTCTTCAACTGGCCGGAGGTGTTGAAGGTCTTGACCGAAAACTTCTGCATGAAGTAGTCGGGTTCGTGCCTCTTCGCCTGCTCGGGCCCCGGCGCCTCGAACACCGGCGTGCTGCGCACCAGCCAGTAGGTGCCCAGCGCCAGCACGCCCATCAGGATGATGGGCAGGTAGAGCGACAGGCGGTCCCAGGCCGCGCGCAGCAGTCGCATCACCGGCGCCACTCCTGCAGCAGCTCGGCATAACGGCCGCTGGCCACCAGCAGCAGGTCGCAAAACTCGCGTGCCGCGCCAAAACCCGCGGGGGCGCGTGTCACGTGATGCACCAGCGCGCGCACCTCGGCATGCGCATGCGGTGGCGCGGCGGCAAAGGTACTGCGCTGCAAGACCGCCAGATCGGGCCAGTCGTCGCCGATGGCCGCGGCCTGCGTCCAGTCCAGGCCTAGCGCCTGCAGCGATTGCTCGGCCGCTGGCCGCTTGTCTTCAGTGCCGAAATGCGCATGCACGATGCCCAGGGCCTGCAGGCGCACACGCAGGGGCGCACTGTCGCGGCCGGTGATGACCACCGGCGTGATGCCGGCGCGCTGCAGCAGCTTGAGGCCGTGCCCGTCGAGGGTGTTGAAGCGCTTGAGCGTCTCACCGGCCTCCGAAAAATAGAGGCCGCCATCGGTGAGGACGCCGTCGACATCAAAGAACGCGACGCGGATGCCTTGGGCGCGCAGCAGCAGCTCGGGCGGGAAGTTGAGGGCGGGCTGCATCAGATCACCTTGGCGCGCATCAGGTCATTGCTGTTGAGCGCGCCACACAGGCGACCCTCGGCGTCCACCACCAGCACGCTAGTGATGCGCCGTTGTTCCATCATCTCCGCCGCCTCCACCGCCAGCGCGTCGGCACCGATGGTGACCGGGTCGGCATGCATGACGTCGCCGGCCGTGCCGGCGCGCAGATCGAAGCCCTTTTCCAGCAGGCGGCGCAGGTCGCCGTCGGTGAAGATGCCAAGCACGCGATCCTGCGCGTCGACGATGGCGGTAGCCCCGAGCCCCTTGGCGCTCATCTCGCGCATGACCTCGCTGAAACCGGCCGTCGGGCTGACACGGGGCACGGCCGCACCGCTGCGCATGATGTCGCTCACATACGTCAGGAGCTTGCGCCCGAGCGCGCCGCCCGGATGGGAGCGGGCAAAGTCCTCGGCCCGGAAGCCACGCGCGTCGAGCAGCGCCACCGCCAGCGCATCGCCCAGCGCCAGTTGCGCCGTGGTGCTGGCCGTCGGCGCCAAGTTGAGCGGACAGGCCTCTTTTTCCACGCCGCTGTCCAGCGTGAGGTCTGCATGGCGCGCCAGCGTCGACTCCTGCTTGCCGGTCATGGCAATCAGCGGCACGCCCAGGCGCTTGAGCACCGGCAGGATGGCGGTGAGCTCGTCCGACTCGCCGCTGTTGGAAATGGCCAGCACCAGGTCGTTGGCGGTGATCATGCCCAGGTCGCCATGGCTGGCCTCGGCCGGGTGGACGAACATCGCCGGCGTGCCGGTCGAGGCCAGTGTGGCGGCGATCTTGCGGCCGATGTGGCCGCTCTTGCCCATGCCCATGACGACAACGCGCCCGGGCACCTGCAGGATGCGCGCTACGGCCTGCGCGAAGGCTGCGCCGATGCGCTGACGCAGGCCCAGCACGGCCGCCGCTTCGATCTCCAGCGTCTCCTGCGCCAGCCGCAGAGCGGCCTCGGCATCAAAGGGCTGATCCGCGTATTTGGGAGGGGTCATGGCTGGATTTTATCGGGCCCTTTGCTCTTGCTAGTATCAGGGCATGAGTGCGCTTGAACTCACCCTGCTGTACCTGCTGGCGGCTGTGCTGGGCGTGGTGGTGTTGGCGGGATCGA
>JAYRLJ010000174.1:0-6845 GCA_041905305.1 Hylemonella sp.
TCTGGGCCTGCTCGGCACGCGAGATGGACGTGATGACATCCACCGCGTCGATACCGGCAATCGAGTCCTCCAGCGGCTTGGCCACCTGTGACTCCACCACTTCGGCGGAGGCACCGGCATAGCGCACGTTCACCGTCACCACCGGCTCGTCAATCTTGGGGTACTCGCGCACTGGCAGCTTGGTGAAGCTGACCGCACCGATCAGCAGCACCAGCAGGGACAGCACGGTGGCAAACACCGGCCGCCGGATCGATACTTCAGGCAATTGCATGACGCGCTCTCCGCTGTGTTCTGTGGGTGCCTCAGGACTTGGGCGCACCGCGCCCGGCGTCGAGCACCTTGACCGCGGTGCCGTCCTTCTGCAGCCGCTGCTGACCGGCCGTCACGACGGTATCGCCCTCTTCCAGACCTTTCACGATCTCGACACGGCCTGGCCGACGGATGCCAACCTCGACAGCGACCCTCTGGGACACCAGGCTGTCCTTGTCGGCGCCCGGCACCAGCTTGATGACGAACTGGCGCCCACCCTGCGGCACGATGGCCTCCTCGGGCACGACCTTGGCCTTGTCGCGCACCCCGAAAACGGTGGTCACGCGGGCAAACATGCCGGGGCGCAGCGCGAGCTGACGGTTGTCGATGGTGCCGCGCACGCCAATGGAGCGCCCGTTGGCGTCGATCAGCGGATCGACCGCCTGCACCACAGCCTCGAACGTGCGCCCGGGCAATGCATCGAGCTCCACGGTTGCCTTCTGCCCCTTGCTGACGCGGGTCTGGAAGCGCTCGGGCAAGCGGTAGTCCACGTACACCGTATCGATGTCTTCCAGGTTGACGATGTCGGCGCCGTCCTTGAGGTAGTCGCCCACGTTGACGTTGCGAATGCCGGCAATGCCGTCGAACGGCGCCACGATCTTCAGGCGTGCGGCCGTCGCCTGGGCCAGCGCCAGCTTGGCCTGCGCCACCTCCAGGTTGGCCGCGCTCTCGTCGAGCGAACGCTGGCTGACGAAGTTCTGCGCCAGCAGTTCCTGGTTGCGCTTGTGGTTGGCCTGGGCGATCGACAGTTCGGCCTGGCTTTGCTTGACCTGCGCCAGCGGCAACTGGTCATCGAGTTGCACCAGCACCTGGCCGCGGCGCACACGCTCGCCGTCACGGAAGTTGAGGTGGGTCACGCGGCCGCTGACCTCCGGGCGCAACACCACGCCCTGGCGCGAGCGCAGGCTGCCGACGGTCTGGGCGTCGTCGGTCAGCGTCATGACCTCGACCTTCGCCACCTCCACCGTCACGGGCCGGCCAGCGCCCGGTGCTGCAGCCGACGGAGCAGCAGCCGCGCCGGGTGCGGCAGCGGATGCCGGGCCGGAACTGGACGCGGGACGGTTCTGGAACCACCAGGCTGCACCGGAAGCAGCCACGATGCCAACGACGGCAACAACCGGGTAGACGAATTTCGATGCCATGAATACCTGAAGTCGACGGATACGGAAATTGAGGCCAAACAGCCTGCCAATGTAGCAGCCCTCGGCCGGCGCCGCATGCGTAGTCGCCCCTAGCCCGGCTGGCTGCAGGGGCGACTTTGCGTATCTTTACAACCGCGGTTCAGGACTGGCGCATCGCCTGCTCGACACCCCGGTTCGCCAGAGCGTCGGCGCGCTCGTTGCCAGGATCGCCGTTGTGGCCCTTGACCCAGCGCCAGTCAATGTGGTGACCGGCCCCGGCCACCAACGCATCGAGCCGTTGCCACAGGTCGACGTTCTTCACCGGCTGCTTGGCGGCGGTCTTCCAGCCCTTGGCCTTCCAACCCGCCAGCCACTCGGTCATGCCCTTGAGCACGTACTGGCTGTCGGCATGCAGAAACACATGGCAGGGCCGCTTGAGCGCCTCCAGCGCCATGATGACTGCCATCAACTCCATGCGGTTGTTGGTGGTCTCACGTTCGCCACCAAACAACTCCTTCTCGGTGCTGCCGGACTTCAGCAGCACGCCCCAGCCCCCCGGGCCTGGATTGCCCTTGCAGGCGCCATCGGTGTAAATCTCAACGCGGTTCAATCGTAGTTCCTGTTCTTCCAGACGACGTGATTGTCGCCGTTGCGGTTGGCAATCGGCACGGTGGCGCTGGCGCGGCCGTTGGCCTTCTTCCAGGCCGGCCCCAGCAGACGCACGCCATGTACGCGCTTGACCGCCACCAGCATGTAGACCGCGCCGAAAATCGGCCACCAGCGCGCGCCCAGCCGGTCGATGCCCTGCAGGCGCTGCAACCATTTCTCGGTCCGTGCCGCCGGTCGGTAGCAGCCGAAGTGGCCGCCCTCGATCTCGAAGTCGAGCAGATGCAGCCAGTCGCGCAGCCGCCAGTAGCCGATCTGCTGCACCTCGGGCAGGAAGGGCTCACCCCAGCCCCAGCGCTGGCACAGCCGGTCGCGCCGCTGCCGCAGGCCCCACAGGCTGGCCGGGTTGAAACCGCAAATCACCACCCGCCCCTCGGGCACCAGCACCCGCGCCACCTCGCGCAGCGTGGCGTGCGGGTCGGCATGGCTGTCCAGGGTATGGGGCAGCACCACCAAGTCCAGGCTGGCGGCCGCGAACGGCAAGGCCGAATAATCGGTCAGCAGCACCGGCGGCCGCGCGGCAGAAGACGCGTCAGTTGGTTCCTGCAGGGCCAGCCAACGGTGTGGCATGCGGTTGGCCTGCAGCGCATCGAGCGTCGGCAAGCCGAGCTGCAGCGCGTGGTAACCGAAGATATCGACCACCGCCTGCTCGAACTGTTGCTGCTCCCAGGCGAGCAGATAGCGGCCCGGCGGGGTGTCAAACCAGCTCTGCAAACCTATAATCCGATCGCTCATGGTCCTGATTCCGATTCCTGCCTTCACCGACAACTACATCTGGATGCTGCATGACGGGCATCAGGCCATCGTCGTCGATCCCGGCGACGCACAACCGGTGATGCAGATGCTGCAGGACCAGCGTCTGCAGCTGCAGTCGATTCTAGTCACCCACCACCATGCCGATCATGTCGGCGGCGTGACGGCCCTGCGCGACGTCACGGGTGCGCGGGTCTATGGCCCGGCGGGCGAGGAGATCCCGCAACCGGCGCAGCCCTTAGGCGATGGCGATCATGTCACGGCGCTGGGCATCGACTTCGAGGTGCTGGACGTACCGGGCCATACCGCTGGCCACATTGCGTTCTACGCCTCCCAGGCCGACGGCAGCCCTCTGCTGTTCTGCGGCGACACGCTGTTCTCCGGCGGCTGCGGACGCCTGTTCGAAGGCACGCCGGCACAGATGCTGGCCTCGCTCGACCGCCTCGCCGCCCTGCCCGGCACCACGCGTGTCTGTTGCGCCCACGAATACACCCTGAGCAACCTGCGCTTTGCCCGTGCCGTGGAGGCCGACAACGCGGCCCTGGCCCGCTACAGTGCCGAATGCGAAACCAAGAGGGCACGCCAGTTGCCGACCCTGCCCTCCTCGATCGCTGTCGAGACCGAGATCAACCCTTTTTTGCGTTCGCGCCATCGCGCCGTGACCGCCGCCGTGCAGCGCTTCGACGCCACGGCCAACGATGAGGTCGCGGTATTTGCCGCCCTGCGCGAATGGAAGAACCAGTTCAAATGAAATTCCTGTTCACCGTTGCCCTGGCCGCCCTGCTCGCCCTCGGTGGCTGTGCCAACATGCCCCCCCCCCCGGGCTCGGCTGACGTGGGCGCCGGCACGACGCAGCGTAGCAGCCGGGCCCCCACGCTGCCCGCCGGGCAGCTGTCGCCGATCCAGGCGGCCGGCACCGCGTCGCGCAGCGGCGTGGCCAACCTGGCCGCGCCGGCCGACCTGTGGGAGCGCATCCGCCGCGGCTTCGCCATGCCCGACCTGGAAAGCGATCTCGTGCGTGACCGTGAGCAGTGGTACGCCACCCGGCCCGACTACATCTTCCGCATGACCGAGCGGTCGCGCAAATACCTGTTCCACATCGTCGAGGAACTGGAGCGCCGCAACATGCCGACCGAACTGGCCCTGCTGCCCTTCATCGAGAGCGCCTTCAACCCGCAGGCCGTCTCCAGCGCCAAGGCGGCCGGCATGTGGCAGTTCATGCCCGCCACCGGCAAGTACTTCGAACTGAAGCAGAACGCCTTCCGCGACGACCGGCGTGACGTGCTGGCATCCACCCGCGCCGCGCTCGACTACCTGCAGAAGCTCTATGGCATGTTCGGTGACTGGCACCTGGCACTGGCCGCCTACAACTGGGGGGAAGGCAGCGTGGGGCGCGCCATCGCCAAGAACCAGCGCGCTGGTACCGGCACCAGCTACCTCGACCTCAACATGCCGATGGAGACGCGCTTTTATGTGCCCAAGCTGCAGGCGGTCAAGAACATCGTGGCGCGTCCGGACAGTTTCAACGCGCAGCTGCCGCTGATCGAAAACCACCCCTACTTCGACACCGTGACCATCACACGGGACATCGACGTCGCGTTGGCGGCCAGGCTGGCGGAAGTGCCGCTGGACGACTTCAAGGCCCTCAACCCCTCGCTGAACAAACCCGTCATCCTGGCCGCCGGTACGCCGCAGATTCTGCTGCCGTGGGACAACGCCACCCGGTTCCAGCGCAACCTGGAGTCCTACGGGGGCCAGTTGGCCAGCTGGACGGTCTGGGTCGCGCCTGCCACCATGAAGGTCGCGGATGCGGCCAAGCGCGTCGGCATGAGCGAAGCCGCGCTGCGCAACGTCAACCTCATCCCCCCACGCATGCTGATCCGCGCTGGTTCCAGCCTGCTGGTGCCACGGGCCGCCCATGTCGAGCGCGACGTGGCCGAGCGCATCGCCGACAACGGCCAGGTCGCCTTCGCGCCCGAAGTGGTGTTGCGTCGCACCGTGGTCAAGGCCGGCAAGCACGAGTCGGTGGCCAGCATCGCCAAGCGCTATCGCCAGACGCCGGCCAGCGTGGCCGAGTGGAACAAGGTCAGCGCCTCGGCCAACTTCAAGGCCGGCCAGCAGGTGGTGCTGTTCCTGCCAGTGCAACCGCGCGCCATGGCCAAGGCCAAGACGGCGACCCGCGCGGTAGCCAAGGCCGCCCCGCGCGGCAAGGCGCCGGCGACCAAGGTGGCGCGCCGCTGAGCCACAGCGACGCGCGGGCCTCAGGCCTTGAAGCGCGCCTTCGCGCGCAGCGCAAACTGGTTGGTGTAGGTCTTGCCGAGGTCGATCTTCTCGGCCTTGAAGGCCGGGTCGAAGCTGCTGAGCGTGCGCAGCACCGTCCTGCCGCCGTCTTCGGGAAACAGGCCGTCGGCCGACAGCGTCTCACGCACCTTGCTGAAGGCCGACAGGTACAGCCCTGGCTCACCCAGCAAATAGGCTTCCGGCACGGTCTTGATGATGTCGCGCGGGCCGGCCGTCTGCAGCCACTTGAGGCCGTGCACCATGGCATCGCTCATGGCCTGGACCGTCTGGGGGTGCTTCTGCACGAACTCCAACGGTGCGCACAGACAGGCCGCCGGCATGGGGCCGCCAAACACCTCCTGCGTGCCCCGCAGCGAACGCGTGTCGTAGATCACCCGCACATCGCCCTTCTGCTCCAGCAAGGTGATCAGCGGCTCGATGCTGCAGACGGCATCGAGCTGCCCGGCGCGCATCGCGTTCAGCGCGCTGGCCCCGGCCCCGACACCGACGAAACTCACGTCGCTGGCCTGGAGGCCGTAGCGTGACAGCAGCAAGCGGGCCAGCACATGGGTGGAAGAGCCGAGTTCGGTGACGCCGATCCGGCGCCCTTTGAGGGCCTGCATCGACTGGAAACCGGGCAAGGTGCGCGTCGAGACACCAAAGGCCATCTGGGGCGCCCGCCCTTGCAGTACAAACGCCTGCAGCAGCTGGCCCCTGGCCTGCAACGGCACCAGGTGCTGGTAGGCCGCACTGACGACCTCCGCCTCGCCGCTCGTGACGGCCTGCAGGGCACGCCCACCGCCACCGGACTCGACGATCTCCACGTCCAGCCCTTCATTACGGAAGTAACCCAGCTGCGCGGCGATGGTCAACGGCAGGTGATAGAACGAAGCCTTGCCGCCCACCGCGATCGTGATCCGCGCCTTCTCCAGCCGGCCCTGCGCCCCGAGAGAGGGCAGCGCGAGCGAGGCGGCGGCCAGCGCAGCGGTGGCACTGAATTGGCGGCGATGGAGGGCAGGCATGGACGGCGCGTGGACGAACGTGGTGGACACGCTTAAGCCTACCCAGCCTGGCCAGTCCCCACATCGGGAAACATCCCGAGCGGGTTTTCACTGAGACGCGGGGACCAGCGTCGCGACCGCGTCAGCGGTAGCCGAGGAACAGAATGCCGATGTTGACGAAGAAGGCCAGCGTCCAGACGATGGACCGAACCGTGGACAGGCCAGCGACATACATCATGATGTAGATCAGGCGCAGAAAGACAAACAGGAAGGCCAGCAGGTCCAGCCGCGCCTGGTAAGCGCCCAACTGATGGGCGATGATGACCGCGCCAATGAAAAAGGGCAGCGCCTCGAAGCTGTTGTGCTGCGCGGCATTGGCGCGCGCGCGCCAGTCGGTCTGCTGGGCCAGCCAGCCACGTGGATCGTCGTTGTCGTAGCCGCCCTCACGCCTCGGTTTGCCCATCATGCCCCACTTGGCGATGCCTGCGCAGATGACGGGCAGAACGGCGGCAATCAGCACGCACCAGTAGGCCAGAGTGAAGCGGGCAAAGGTCATGGCGGTCTCGGAGTGACAGTCGCGGCATTATCTCCGACCCAAGCCGGGGCCGCCGCCAGCGATCAGCGCCGGTCGACCAGCGCGTGGGCGATGGTGCCCAAGTCCACGTACTCGAGTTCACTGCCGATCGGCACGCCACGCGCCAGCCGCGTGAAGGCC
>JAYRLJ010000175.1:0-6827 GCA_041905305.1 Hylemonella sp.
CCATCTGAGCAACTTCGGTGCCGACGGGCTGGAGTTCACGCTGTCGACCTGGATCGTCGATCCGGACAAGGGGCAGGCGGCACTGCGCTCGGAGATCAACCTGAACATCCTGCGCGGCCTGCGCGCCGCCGGCATCGACATTCCGTACCCGCAACGGGTGGTGGAACTGCGCGCAGGCCCGGGGCCGGAGGCGGTGCCGCCCCGTGGAAAACCCTAAACCGACCGATCGGTCGGTTAATTCATAATCGTTCTCGGCGACCCTATAACCACTCATATCTCAGGAGACATCGTCATGAAGAAACTTCGCACCTACTCGCTGCTGGCGGCGGCACTGCTCTGCGCCGGCCTGGCACAGGCGCAGATCAAGGTTGGCGTCACGGTCTCGGCCACCGGCCCGGCGGCCTCGCTGGGCATCCCGGAGAAGAACACCTTCACCCTGATGCCCAAGACGATTGCCGGCAAGTCGGTCGAGTACATCGTGCTCGACGATGCCTCCGACACCACCACCGCCGTCAAGAACACGCGCAAGCTGATTGCCGAGGACAAGGTGGACGTGGTGATCGGCTCGACCATCACGCCCAACTCGCTGGCCATGATCGACGTGGTGGCGGAAGCCGAGACGCCGATGATCGCCATGGCCGCCTCGGCCCGCATCGTCGAGCCCATGGACGCCAAGCGCCGCTGGGTCTTCAAGACCCCGCAGAACGACAGCCACATGGCCAGCGCCGTCACCGGCCACATGTCCGACATCGGCGTCAAGACCATGGCCTTCATCGGCTTCAACGACGCCTACGGTGCCGGCTGGGCCGATGAGATGGTGAAGTTCGCCGCCCTGCGCGGCATCAAGATCGTCGCCACCGAGCGCTTCGCGCGCAACGACACCTCGGTCACCGGCCAGATCCTGAAGATCATGTCGGCCAACCCCGATGCGGTGCTGATCGCCGGCTCCGGCACGCCGGCGGCGTTGCCGCAGAAGACGCTCAAGGAGCGCGGCTACAAGGGCAAGATCTACCAGACCCACGGCGTGGCCAACCCCGACTTCCTGCGCGTGTGCGGCAAGGACTGCGAAGGCACCTTCCTGCCGGCCGGCCCCATCCTGGTGGCCAGCCAGCTGCCCGCCAACAACCCGATCCGCAAGGTGGCCCTGGACTACATCGGCAAGTATGAAAAAGCCTTCGGTGCCGGCAGCTTCTCCACCTTCGGCGGCCACGCCTGGGACAGCGGCCTGATGCTGGAGAAGGCGATTCCGGTCGCGCTCAAGGCTGGCCAGCCCGGCACCAAGCAGTTCCGCGCGGCGCTGCGCGACGCGCTGGAGAAGACCACCGAGCTGACCGTCTCGCACGGCATCATGAACATGACGCCGAACGACCACCTGGGTTTTGACCAGCGTGCCCGCGTGATGGTCGAGATCAAGGGCGGTGCCTGGAAGCTGATCGGCGACGCCAAGTAAGCAGCGACCAGGCGTTCAACGCTGGTAGAGCGAAACAGGGGCGGCACGACCGCCCCTGTTGTTATCCCGGTTAGCGAGCGACGGACAGGAACGAGATGGATTTATCGATAGCGGCCATCCTGGCACAGGATGGTCTGACCTCCGGGGCGATCTACGCGCTGCTGGCCCTGGCCCTGGTGCTGGTGTTCTCGATCACGCGCGTGATCTTCATCCCGCAGGGGGAGTTCGTCGCCTTTGGTGCCTTCACCATGGCCGCGTTGCAGAGTGGCCAGTTCCCGACCGCGGTCTGGCTGCTGCTGGGCTTGGGCGTGGCGGCCTTCGTGATGGAGCTGGTGGCGATCGCGCGCCAGCCCGAGCGCCGCGATGCAGCCGAGGTGGGGCGGGCCTTTGTCCATATCCTGCTGCTGCCACTGGTGGTGTGGGGCGCGTCGCAATTGCTGCCGCAGGGCGGCTGGCCGATGGCGCTGCAAGTGGTTTACACCCTGGCGGTGGTGGTGCCGATGGGGCCGCTGGTCTACCGCCTGGCCTACCAGCCGCTGGCCAGCGCGTCCACGCTGGTGCTGCTCATTGTTTCGGTCGGTGTGCATTACGCGCTTACGGGCATCGGCCTGCTGGCCTTCGGCGCCGAGGGCGTGCGCACCGAGGCCTTCACCGATCTGCGCTTCGAGATCGGCGCGCTGTCGGTCTCGGGCCAGAGCCTGGCGGTGATCGCGGCGGCCGTGGTGCTGATCCTGGCGCTCTACCTGTTCTTTGGCCGCACCTTGTCGGGCAAGGCACTGCGGGCCACGGCGGTCAACCGGGTCGGCGCGCAGATCGTCGGTATCGGCATCACGCAGGCCGGCCGCGCGTCCTTCCTGCTGGCCGCAGCCATGGGCGCGGTGTGCGGCATCCTGATCGCACCCTTCACCACCATCTATTACGACAGTGGCTTCCTGATCGGCCTCAAGGGCTTCGTGGCCGCCATCATCGGCGGACTGGCGAGCTACCCGGTGGCGGCCGCCGGCTCGCTGCTGGTGGGGTTGCTGGAGTCCTATGCCTCCTTCTGGGCCAGCGCCTACAAGGAGGTGATCGTCTTCACGCTCATCCTGCCGGTGTTGCTGTGGCGCTCACTGGCGTCGCCGCACCATGACGAGGAGGAAGAGGCATGAACCGGCTCTTCCTGCTCTTCATCGCCGGCATGGCCCTGCTGCCGGTGCTGCCCACGCCCGAGTTCTGGATCACGCAGGCCAACTACATCGGGCTGTTTTCCATCGTGGCCATCGGCCTGGTGCTGCTCACCGGCGTGGGTGGCATGACATCCTTCGGCCAGGCGGCCTTCGTCGGCCTGGGCGCCTATGCCACCTCCTACCTCAGCACCGCGCTGGGCGTGTCCCCCTGGCTGGGCCTGCTGGCCGGTGTGGCGGTCGCGATGGCGGTGGCCTTCGTGCTGGGGGCGCTGACCATGCGCCTGTCCGGCCACTACCTGCCGCTGGGCACGATTGCCTGGGGCCTGTCGTTCTTCTTCCTGTTCGGCAACATGGAGATGCTGGGCAAGTTCGACGGCATCAGCGGCATTCCGCCGCTGGAACTGTTCGGCCACCCACTGCGTGCCGGCGAGGACATCTTCTACCTGATCTGGGCGGTGGTGGTGCTGGCCGTGGTGGCGACGCAGAACCTGCTCAACTCGCGCCCGGGCCGCGCCATCCGCGCGCTCAAGGGCGGGGTGGTGATGGCCGAGGCCATGGGCGCGCGCACCGCCTGGCTCAAGCTGGTGTGCTTTGTCTTTGCCGCTGTGCTGGCCAGCCTGTCGGGCTGGCTGTATGCGCACCTGCAGCGTTCGGTCAACCCGACGCCGTTCGGCCTCAACGCCGGCATCGAGTATCTGTTCATGGCGGTCATCGGCGGTGCCGGGCATGTGTGGGGTGCGATCTTCGGCGCCGGCCTGGTGACGGTGCTGAAAGACCAGCTGCAATCCATCCTGCCGCACCTGCTGGGCGAGGCGGGCAACTTCGAGACCATCGTGCTCGGCGTGCTGCTGGTGGTGCTGCTGCAGTATGCGCGCAACGGCCTGTGGCCCTATGTGGCCGAGCTGATGCCGCGCCGCTGGCGCCGCCAGACGCGACTGCAGCCGGCGGCCGGTGCGGCGCCGCTGCCGGTGCGGCCGCGCCCGACCACCGGCGAGGCCTTGCTGGAGGTCGACGGTGCACGCAAGGAGTTCGGCGGCCTGGTGGCGGTGAACGACATGCGCTTTGAGGTCAAGGCCGGTGAGATCGTCGGCCTGATCGGTCCCAACGGGGCTGGCAAGTCCACCATGTTCAACCTCATCACCGGGGTGCTGGAGGTCACGCGTGGCGAGGTGCGCTACCGCGGCGAGACGATCCAGAACCGACCCTCGCGCGAGATCGTCAGCCGCGGCATTGCGCGCACCTTCCAGCACGTCAAGCTGCTGGGGCAGATGTCGGTGCTGGAGAACGTGGCCTTGGGTGCGCACCTGCGCGGCGAGGCCGGCGTGCTGCGCAGCATGCTGCGCCTGAACCGCGAGGAAGAAGGGCGGCTGCTGGCCGAGGCCCAGCGGCAGCTGGAGCGCGTGGGCCTGGCGCACCTGATGCACGAACCGGCCGGCAGCCTGGCACTGGGCCAGCAACGCATCCTGGAAATCGCCCGTGCCTTGTGCTGCGATCCGGCGCTGCTGCTGCTGGACGAGCCGGCCGCCGGCCTGCGCTACAAGGAGAAGGTGGCGCTGGCCGAACTGCTGGCCAAGTTGCGCAGCGAAGGCATGAGCGTGCTGATCGTCGAGCACGACATGGATTTCGTGATGAACCTGTGCGACCGCCTGGTCGTGATGGAATTCGGCACCCTGATCGCGCAGGGTGTGCCCTCGGTGGTGCAGCAGGACCCGGCTGTGCTCGAAGCGTACCTGGGAGGCCTATGAGCGCTCAACCTTCGCCCCAGCAAGCGCTGGCGCCGGTGCTGGACGTGCAGGCGCTGCATGCCGGCTACGGCAAGGTGGCGGCCCTGCATGGCGTGCACCTGCGCGCCGAGGCGGGCGAGATCGTCACCGTCATCGGTCCCAACGGCGCCGGCAAGTCGACCCTGCTCAACGCCTTGGGCGGCACGCTGCCGCAGACCGGCAATGCGCGCGGCCAGATCCGTTTTCTTGGCCACGAGCTCAACCGCATGGCGGTGGAGCAGCGCGTGGCACTGGGCATGTCGCTGGTGCCGGAAAAGCGCGAGCTGTTTGGCAGCATGAGCGTGCTCGACAACCTGCTGCTGGGCAGCTATCGCCGCCACCGTCTGCGCGAGCCGAATCCGACCGACCAGCTGCAGAATGTCTTCGAGCTGTTCCCGCGTCTGCGCGACCGGCAGACCCAGCTGGCCGCCACGCTGTCGGGTGGCGAGCGCCAGATGCTGGCCATCGGCCGGGCGCTTATGGCCAAGCCGCGCCTCTTGATGCTCGACGAGCCCAGCCTGGGGCTGGCGCCGCTGATCGTGAAGGAGATCTTCCGCATCATCGCCCAGCTCAAGCAGACCGGCGTGACCATCCTGCTGGTGGAGCAGAACGCCCGCGCCGCCTTGCAGGTGGCCGACCGCGCCTATGTGCTGGAGATGGGTGAGGTCATGCTGGATGGCCCGGCCGAGCAGCTGGCGCGCGACCCCAAGGTGGTGGAAACCTACCTCGGTCTGAGCCGCGCCAAGTAAGGGGTGGCGCCGCCGCGGCGCCTTGGCCCCTGTTGCATGAAGGAAATCCTTGCCTCCGGGTGAGATGATCGGTTTATAATCAAAAAAAGCACGACCGTTCGTTTTTGTGCGTGGAGTCGTATCGGCGCCGACGGATGACGCAGTGCCGCATAGAATCACCTGATTGACGTGCACGTCAATCACAACAACCGAATTTGCAACTAGCTGGAGTGGCAGAAATGAAAGTCCTGGTACCCGTCAAACGCGTGGTGGACTACAACGTGAAGGTCCGCGTCAAGTCGGACAACAGCGGTGTGGACATCGCCAACGTCAAGATGAGCATGAACCCGTTTGACGAAATCGCCGTGGAAGAGGCGGTGCGCCTGAAGGAAAAGGGCGCCGTCACTGAAGTCATCGCCGTGTCCTGCGGCGTGGCCCAGTGCCAGGAAACCCTGCGCACGGCCATGGCCATCGGCGCCGACCGTGCCATCCTGGTGGAAACCAACGAAGAACTGCAGCCGCTGGCCGTGGCCAAGCTGCTCAAGGCGCTGGTCGACAAGGAACAGCCGGGCCTGGTGATCCTGGGCAAGCAGGCCATCGACGACGACGCCAACCAGACCGGCCAGATGCTGGCCGCGCTGGCTGACCTGCCGCAGGCCACCTTCGCTTCCAAGGTGGAGATCGCCGACGGCAAGGCCAACGTCACCCGCGAGGTGGACGGCGGCCTGGAGACCATCGCCGTCAGCCTGCCGGCTGTGGTGACCACCGACTTGCGCCTGAACGAGCCGCGCTACGTGACGCTGCCCAACATCATGAAGGCCAAGAAGAAGCAACTCGACACCGTCAAGCCGGAAGACCTGGGCGTGGACGTGACGCCGCGCATCAAGACCCTGAAGGTCTCGGAGCCCCCGAAGCGCAGCGCCGGCATCAAGGTGCCCGACGTCGCCACCCTCGTCGACAAGCTGAAGAATGAAGCGAAAGTGATCTAAGGAGTTGATGGAAATGACTGCACTCGTTATTGCTGAACACGACAACGCTTCCATCAAGGGCGCGACCCTCAACACCGTGACCGCTGCCAAGGCCTGCGGTGGCGACGTCCACGTGCTGGTGGCCGGCCACAATGCGGCGGCTGCCGCGGCGGCAGCGGCCCAGATCGCCGGCGTGAGCAAGGTGATCCACGCCGACGGCGCCAGCCTGGCACACGGTCTGGCCGAGAACGTGGCGGCCCAAGTGCTCGCCATTGCCGGCAGCTACAGCCACATCCTGTTCCCGGCCACCGCCGGCGGCAAGAACGTCGCGCCGCGCGTGGCCGCCAAGCTGGACGTGGCCCAGATTTCCGACATCACCAAGGTTGAAAGTGCCGACACCTTCGAGCGCCCGATCTACGCGGGCAATGCCATCGCCACCGTGCAGAGCAGCGATGCCGTGAAGGTCATCACCGTGCGCAGCACCGGCTTCGACGCCGCAGCTGCGACCGGTGGCAGTGCGGCTGTGGAAACTGTGGCAGCCGCGGCTGACAGCGGCAAGAGCAGCTTCGTGAGCGAAGAACTGGCCAAGAGCGAGCGCCCTGAGCTGACCGCGGCCAAGATCATCGTCTCCGGCGGCCGTGCCCTGGGTTCGAGCGAGAAGTTCAACGAGGTCATGACCCCGCTGGCCGACAAGCTGGGTGCTGCCATCGGCGCCAGCCGCGCGGCCGTGGACGCCGGCTACGCGCCGAACG